>NZ_JBQSVM010000066.1:0-7845 GCF_052376235.1 Psychrobacter sp. AOP7-A1-24
GTTTTAGCGGCCGCAGTGACATTTATAGAGCCTGCTACTTTTTCTTGGGTAACAGGTGATACCCAAGTCATCGTTCTGGGTGTCATTATGCTCGCAATGGGTATGACATTAGGTAAAGAAGACTATAAGGTATTGGCCCAGCGCCCGCTTGATATCTTTATTGGCTCAATTATCCAATATACCATTATGCCGATTTTGGCGATTAGCGTGGCCAGACTGTTTGATTTATCGCCTGGATTGATGTTGGGTCTAGTATTGGTTGGTACTTGTCCTGGCGGTGTGTCTTCAAACATTATGAGCTATCTTGCCAAAGGTGATGTAGCGTTTTCAGTAGGTATGACCACCGTATCAACCATCATTGCGCCGTTAGTGACTCCACTTTGGCTCAATTACTTGGTCGGTCAATCTGTAGAGATGGATGGCTGGGGAATGTTCCGCTTTATGCTCTTAGTGACGTTATTGCCAGTCGCTATCGGCTCTATGCTCAACATTCTATTTCAAAATAAACACTGGTTTAATGATGTACGTGCAGTAATGCCAGGCGTTGCTGTATTGGCGTTTGCCGCTATCGTCGGTGGTGTTGCCGCCGTATTTGGCGATCAGTTCTTACAATCAGGACTAGTCGTGATTTTAGCGATTGCGGTACACAATATCGTCGGCTATATATTGGGCTACTACTCAGGTGCCTTATTTGGTATGAGCAAGCCCAAAAAGCGCACCATATCTATTGAAGTTGGTGTACAAAATGCAGGGTTGGCCACGGGTTTAAGCACGAAATTTTTCCCTGGTAATGCAGAATCTGCCATCGCTGCCGCGGTTGCTTGTATTTGGCACTCTGTTTCTGGCTCTATATTAGCCAATATCTTCGCTTGGTGGGATAAGCGTCAAGAAGCAAAAAATCCTACGCTTGTTGACACTGATGAGACTACTAATGAAACCATAGAAATTGGTAAACCAATCAGAAACAGTTAATACTGAAAAAATAATGCACTCGACATACTATGTTAGATAGCTATTTCCTAGAAAAGGCGCTACTTTTAAGATAATGTTTTTAAAATTAGCGTTTTTCAATACAGTAACTTTTAACATACTAACTTTCAATATAGCGTCTTATAGCATAGCGCTATCCGATCATTTGAATTAATGACTAGCTTTTTTCTAAAGTCTTCATTCGCGAAAGCTACCGCAACTCCCCTTTAAAACGTTTACGTACTTGACGCAAATATATAGTGGGGGCAACGCGCCATAATATACTGCCAAAACGTGACACAGGTTCAGGCAATAACCAGCGTTCACGCCGCTGCAAACCTTGATTGATTCGTTCAGCCATCCACTCAGCACTGCGCATACTCCCTATCATCGAGCGTGGATGCTTTGCGATACTGCCATCACGACCTAACGCATGGTTTTCAATAGGCGTATCAAGAAAGCTCGGATAAACCATAAGAATATGAATATCTTCAGGCTCTAGCTCCAAGCGCAACACTTCAAAGAATTGTGTGAGCGCTCCCTTGGCGGCACAATAAGCTGCCCGCCCTGGTACGGGCATCCATCCAGCCATTGAGCCAATGCAAATAATTTGTCCTTTGGACTCACGTAGCATCGGTAGCGCAGCCATGGTCAGCTCCACTGCACCCTGCCAACCTACCGCCATGACCTTACGAAACACCTCAGGATCAGTCTGATACGCGGGTGACCGATGGGTAATGCCTGCATTATTCACCAATAAGTCAAGACGGCCAAAATGGCTTTGCACTTGTTCGACAAGGACGACAATATCATTGCGTTGAGTGATATCAGTGACGACTGTTATAACTCTATCAATGTCGCCTAACTCAGTGGCTCTCGCGTTTAACGCTTGCTCATCTATATCAACGAGTACTAGATGATGCCCAGCGGCATACCAGTGCCGAGCCATTGCCCAACCAAGTCCTGAGGCAGCACCAGTGATTAAAGTGACATTTATTGAATGAGTATTAACGTTGGCATTAATGTTAGTTGAATTGGCAGCAGTTGATAACAACATTGATGACTTTCTCCATATCAGGGCTTACGCAGTCCATTGCATTCGATAAAATACTCAAAGGTTTCGGCAGAGGTTTTCGCCAAAGAATAACCAAATTCTTCTTTTAGTCGTCTGTTACTCAGCACGGGGCGATAACGCAAAAAATTAACTTGCTCTGGACCTGTTGGTTTACCACGCCATTTTGCAACCTGCAAACCAGCTTTGACTAGACCTACTGGCAAGGTCAATAGCGGTTTGTTCAATCGGTTCGCGATATCTTTCATCGTCAAAGCACCATCACCCGCCATATTATAGATACCCACCTTGTTTTCGCGAATACCCATTTCCATAGCACCGATCACGTCTTGATCCCAGATAAACACAAAAGGTGAATCGCTACCTTTGAGTGCAAGAATACGCGGCGCCATAAACAGACCAGTGATTTGATTGCGCGTATCAGCACCTAATACTGTGCCGGGTCGAAAGATAAGTTGCTGTAGCTGTGGATGCTGCTCGCGGAAGCCTGCCAACAGCTCCTCGACCTGCCTCTTGTGATCTGAGTAAGCAAACTCCTTATTGCCACGTAGCACATCTTGCTCATCAATCCATTCAGGGTTGTCAGCATGATAACCGTAGGCCGCGCCCGAGCTGGTCAGTGTTATATGCGTGACATCTGCTTTGATACAGCAATCAAGGACATTACGCGTGCCATTGACATCGATATCATAATCACGAGCACGATCTTTTGATGCTTGTAGAATAGACGCAAGATGCACAACGTGGGTGATACCTTGTTCTATTAGTAGCGTTGCCAAACCCTTATCACGCACATCTAGAACGTGGATTGGGAAGTCTAGATCGTTACGTTGTCGAACGTCGGTGCCAACCACATGGTGATGAGCAGCCAGACGATTGCCCAATTGATGACCGATATAGCCTGCGGCACCAGTAATTAATATGCGTTTATTATTCATAGGGAATCCGTGCCCAAATTTGTGAAAGTGTGAGTCCTGATACTAAATGCCATACACCCCAAAATGCCGTAATGAGCATCATACTGCCCGCCTCTGGAAAGAACGTAAACAAAATAACCAACCCCAATCCTGAGTTTTGTATACCGACTTCTAAAGTCACTGCGCGTCGATCTGCGACTGGTAACTTGAGCATCAGTCCCATACCGTAACCTAGCGAGAGTGCCAATAAGTTATGTCCAACAACCAGCCAAAAAAAGCTGTGAAAACGCTTTAGAAAAAGCGCGAAGTTACTGGAAAAAGCGATTGCGACAAAAGCCATTAGCACCAGTAATGAGAAAATACGTAGGGGTTTTTGGACACGTACGACAAGATCGGGCAATCGTCGTCCTGTCAACATACCAAGCACTAAAGGCAACGCCAATACCAGAAGCACCAGTATCAAGATACTGCTAGGCTCAATGGTTATTTTTGTCAGATACTCGCGTGTGTATGGGTTTAGCCAACCATAAAAGGCAAAATTAACTGGTGTTAATATTGCTGCAGTGAGGCTTGACACAGCCGTCATGCTGACTGACACTGCGACATTACCGCGTGCCAGCCAAGTCATAATATTAGAGAAGCTCCCTCCTGGGCAGGATGCGACTAAAATCATTCCTAGCGCCAACTCCGGATCGATATTCAATGCCCAAGTAAATAAACACGTAGCGAGCGGCAATAATAAAAACTGAGCGAACAAACCTGCTATCGGTGCAACTGGAAATGAAAAGATACGCTTAAAATCTTCGAGACGTAGGCTTAACGAAACGCCGAACATCATGAGTGCCAAGATAAGATTAAGCAGAATCAAGCTTCGTGGCTCAAACGCCACAGCCGCCATCATACTTCTGATACCAGTGTAGACTCTGTTGTTTCAAGCTCAGCGATATGTTTGGATAGCGTGTCTAAGTAATCATCTTTATTCACATAATATGCCATGCGTGCAAGCTTGATATAGTTATAGCCGCCATCGAGTGTCTTGCCAGCACGCTTACGTTTTACCTTGTTGAACTGTTTGACGGCTGCTGTATTTTTCTGACGCTGCTGAATATATAGGGCAACAAGCCTAGCCTGTTGATTGCGCCCCTCCCAGCCCAAACCCGCAGCCTCCACCATACCCATCATAAATAAATTATCGTGTTTGGGATGAAACACATTCATATATAGCTGCGGCGCGTCATGACTGGTAGGCCAATTGAGCTGCTCGCGATCAATGAATGGATAGTCAAGCAAATAACCTGTCGCCATCAAAATCAGATCATAATCCTGACTGTTACCATCACTAAAGGTGACTGTATGGCCGTCAACACTACGAATGTCACGACGCGCCTTGATATCGCCATGGCCCAAATGATGCAGTACCAATGAATTAACCACCGGATGCGACTCATACATACGATAGTTTGGATTTGGCAATCCGTAATCAGAAGGTTTGCCTATTACCATACGAATCATCGCAGCATCCATACGCTGTTTGACTGGACGCGGGAGTTTTAGTTTGCCGCCTAGCGTGTCAACCGGCTTACCTTTAATAAATTTGGGTAGGAAGTAATAACCACGTCGTAGGCTGATATCTACCGACTTTGCATGATGCACCGCATCAACGGCAATATCAGCCCCAGAGTTGCCGCATCCGACGATTAATACACGCTTGTCATTAAATACGGACGAACTACGGTATTCAGAAGAATGCATCAACGTGCCCGAAAACTTCCCTGGCAAGCTTGGCATATTTGGTGTGTGTAATGTTCCATTTGCAATGAGGACACCATCGAACAGCCGTGATTGTCTCTGTCCATTGCACTCGCTGATCAAGCACCAGCCATCTCCTTCGGGCATCATGCTGATCACGCGCGTAGAGAACTCATAGTGTGATTTGAGGTTGAAAGTATCTGAAAAGTCTCGGAAGTATTGACGAAGCTGGGTATGATGAGGATAAGCCGCGACTGAGTCCTTCATAGGAAACTCCTCGAACTCTGTCATGCGCTTAGATGAAATCAGATGTGCACTCTCATACATCGTGCTGTGCGGATTGTCGATATCCCATAGACCGCCTACATCTGTATGTAGCTCAAAACCTATAAAAGAAATATCCAGTTTTTGTAAATTTCGTGCTGTAGCTAGCCCCATAGGACCTGCTCCGATCACTGCATACATAAGCGTCACCGTAAAATCCATTTCAATTGTATAAATCAGTCAATTCCATTTGACTGCACCTCTGGTAGGCGAGACCAGCGTCCTCTGTGCCCATGATAAAACAATAGCATATATCGATAGAGGAGCCAGCTCAAGTAAATAAAAATACTGGTTATTTTTCAGCTTATTTGTAGATTAGTTTTAAAGCGCCTTCTCTGATATATCTTCAAAATTGCATCACTAAAGCATTGTAATAGAAACGATTATCATTATAATAACGATTTAACTTACACGCTGGAAATATTCATGCAACTGTCCCGCCTCTCTGCTGCTTTGTTTCGTCTTAATTCTTTGAATGTATCTGGCTCCTCTTCGCAATTAACATCCATACTCTCACGTTCTAGACTAAGAAAATCGCTACCTTTAAAAACATTATATTCAACTTGTTTGTCCACCTCAGTCATTATGCTAACGACCAGTCAAGTAGCATGGGCGCAAGTAGATAACAATGTAGATGCACAGTCAGAGACACCTAATGTGGTACTCGACACTATCGTCGTGACCAGTAGTGCTGATGCATCAGCGGATGGCTTACCTAGCGCCTATGAAGGTGGCCAAGTAGCAACCGGTAGCCGCGTTGGTCTCTTAGGCAATCAAGATATTATGAATACGCCGTTCTCTACTACGTCATATACCAACGAATACATTGCCAATCAGCAAGCACAAAGTGTCGGCGACCTACTCACAAAAGATCCCACAGTACGTGTGGCTAGAGGTTTCGGTAACTTCCAAGAAGCGTATTTTATGCGCGGCTTTGTGACTACCTCAGATGACACCATGTTCAACGGTCTATCCGGCATACTCCCTAGACAATATATCGCAACGGAATTGTTCGAACGTGTCGAGGTACAGCGCGGTGCATCAGCCATGCTAAATGGTGCAGCACCTAGTGGCGGAAACTCAGGCGGTACAATCAATCTATTACCTAAACGGGCTGACAATGACCCACTACGTCAGCTAACCGTCGGCTATGGTCAAGGCGATCAAGGCAAGGTTGCGGTAGATGTCAGTGATCGTTTCGGTACTGATGATGCGATTGGTGTACGTTTCAATGCAGCTTATCAAGATGGTGACAGCGCTATCGATGATGAGTCATCAACCTTGGGTTTGGCGGCCCTTGGTTTGGATTATAGAGGTGATCAGTACCGCTTATCAGCAGATCTGGGCTGGCAGGATAATAAGCTGACAGAGACGCGCCCTAGTGTGACGCTTGCCGGTGTTTCTTATGTACCAAAAGCACCTGACGGCTCAAGAAACTGGGCACAACCTTGGACGTATTCAAACGAAGAAGATGTGTTTGGTACCATTCGAGGAGAATACGACTTTAATGACAGTATTACTGGCTATGGTGCCTACGGCGTTAGACGTGGTGACGAAGAAAACTCTTTAGCCAACCTTACTGTCTCTGACGCAGATGGTACTGGCTCGACCTACCGCTTTGATAATACTCGCGAAGATTTAGTACAAAGTGCCCAGCTTGGACTACGTGGACAATGGCAAACTGGCAAGATCAACCATGACTGGGTACTAGCAACAGATCTTTATGGTCAAGAAGAAAAAGGCGCTTACGGTTTTGATTTTGGCAACCAGCTTGCGACCAATTTATATAGCCCGACAGATTATAGTAATGAGTGGTCAGAGACTGCTTTCTTTGGTGGTCGTCTTGATGACCCTAAGCTAACGAGCGAAACTCAGCTACAAAGCTTTGCCCTTGCAGACACCATATCACTGTTTGATGACAAGCTAAAAACCACACTAGGCGTACGTCATCAAAATATCAAAACAACCAGCTATGATTACAACACTCAAGAGAAAACAGCTGAATATAATGAAAGCGCGTGGACGCCAAGTATCGGTGTCGTCTACCAGCCAACGCTGGACTGGTCTGTTTATGGCAACTATATCGAGAGTCTCGCTAAAGGTGATACTGCGCCACTGGTTGATAACTCTGGCAATGCACTAACCAATGCAGGACAAAACCTAGACCCTTATGTAAGTAAGCAAACTGAGCTAGGTGTAAAGTACGACAATGGCTTTATCGGTAGCAGTTTTGCTATATTCCATACTGATGAGCCACGTGCTTATATCAATGATGACAACACCTTTACTACTGCTGGTGAAAACCGCCATCAAGGCGCTGAGCTGACTGTCTTTGGTAGTCCAAGTGAAAACATGCGTTTAAACGCTGGTGTAAGCTATTTGAGTGCCAAGCAAAAAGACACAGGCGATGCCACGTTAGATGGTAATCGTATCATTGGCGTCCCGACGCTCCAGAGCAACGTCAACCTAGAATATGATTTAGCAGCAGTCCAAGGACTGACGTTGACGGGTGATATTATCCATACAGGCGCGCGCTATGCCGATGCCGCTAATACCTTAAAAGTAGATGGTTATACTACCTTAGACCTTGGTGCACGCTATCGCACGCTATTGGCTGGTCAAGATGTAACTTTAAAAGGGGTCGTAACCAATGTGACTGGTGAGGATTACTGGCAATCTGTAGGTGGACTACCAGGCTATGGTTATTTAAATGCGGGTGAGCCAACTGCATTAAAGGTATCAGCAACGTTCGATTTTTAGACAGTATTGGATTTAATAAAAGGGATTGGGCGCGACCTACTCCCTTTTATACCA
>NZ_JBQSVM010000067.1:0-7758 GCF_052376235.1 Psychrobacter sp. AOP7-A1-24
AGCTATCAGCTTATGGGTAATCTTGATTTATTTTCAAAGGCTGCAAATATTGACATGGAGTCCGACTTGGATATCTAATCCCAGATATAACTTATGCATTGTCCTCTTTAATCATATCAGCTGCCTTTTCTGCTACCATAATTGTGGGTGCATTGGTATTACCAGCCATAACAAATGGGAAAATAGAGGCGTCTACCACACGCAAACTTTTAACACCTCGAACCTTTAACCGCGGTGTCACTACTGCCAAACCATCACTTCCCATTTTACAGGTGCCATTCTGATGATGGTAACTTACAACTGACGAACGCGCATACTCTGCAATTTGTTCATCTGTTTTAACATCTTCACCTGGATAGATTTCTCGACCACGCCATTCTTTTAAGGCTGGTTGGTTTGCAATATGACGCATTTGTTTAATCGAAGTCACTAATGTATCGACATCATATTGTGTATCAAGTACATTTGGATCGATATTCATCTTATCATCAGGATTAGAGCTGTTTAGTGTAATTCTACCGCGCGAGGTCGGTCTAACTCCTGCAGCTACTAGAGAGAATGCATTTTGAACGGAACTATCTTGATCAGGTGCATAATAAGGAACATGGAAAAAAAGTGGCTGCATATCGGCCCCGGGTAGAGCTGTCTGGGTTTTTGCAAACATATGAGCATGCAATACTTGAATTGACATATCACTTGGTGGTGGAACCTCCCTTTTCCCTTCATATATTACAGGGCTTAAATTATGATCGTGGAGGTTTTCACCTACACCGGGGCTATCGACAATCACATTAATACCAAGCCTTTCTAACTCTGATTTTGATCCAATGCCTGATAGCATCAAAATACGAGGAGATTCAATAGCACCGCCGCATACAATCACTTCTTTTTTAGCTTTAACTGTTTTGATAGTGCCTTCTTGACGATAGGTAACACCCGTTGCTACACCCTTTGTTGTATTTACTTTGTGGACACGTGAGTTAGTTATTAATGATAAATTAGGACGATTGAGCGCTGGACGTAAGAAAGCGACCGCGGTGGAATGCCTCTTCCCATCTTTCGTATTTAAATCAGTATAACTGACCCCTTCTTGTGTTTCCCCATTGCTGTCATCATTGAAGGGGATACCAGACTCTATAGCAGCATCAACTATTGCTTTCGTGACTGGATGAGGCGTGAAGTCTGCAGTAACATGAAGCAGCCCGTCACCGCCATGATAGACACTTGGACCACGTGAGTAATTTTCTGACTTTTTGAAATATGGTAGTACATCGTTATAAGACCACCCAGCACAACCCAAGTCATTTGCCCAATGATCATAATCAGATGCATTACCTCGCACATAAATCATGGCATTTAATGAAGATGACCCACCCACTGTTTTACCACGTGGCCAATTTAAGATACGATTGTGTGCATTTTTTTGCGGTATTGTTTTATAGTCCCAATCATATTCGGTACCCCATAGCTCAATTAAACGCATGGGTGTTGATATCATTTCACTGTTATCAGGACCTCCTGCTTCAATGATAAGTACCTGACTACCGTCTTCAGTTAGACGATTTGCAAGTACACAGCCTGCCGAACCTGCGCCAATAATCACATAATCGAATTCTTTACTATGGCTATCTATAGGATTAATACTTGCACCTATAGCACCCTTAGACAACATAAGTACACCTGAGGCAACTGCGGTGTATCCTAAAAAATTGCGACGTGAAATACCTTTTGACTTATTTTTAGTAGACATTAAAACTCCTTTTTATTGTCAGCTATATTCCTTTATTTTAGATGAGCCTATTTCAATTAAAATAACTAACCATCTTCAGATAACTGATTTTTCCTACTAACAACCATATAATCTGAGGCCTTTAGCATCTCTAAAGATAAGTACTCACTACCTGTTCTACTTCGGCCATATTTTTTGCATTTAACTAGCAGTCACTAGGGTGTATCATCAATTAGATTGTGAGGCTTAAAATTTAGCCATTTTTAGGCCACTAAACGTATTAATGTGCTAATTAATGACGCGCCCTAGATACTTATTAGGTAATAAACAGCTATGTAATAAATATCTATTAAGATTTAAAAACTTGCATGGTCTGTATAGAAGTAAACTCTTTAAGACCAGCTTCTCCAAACTCAACACCAAACCCCGAGTCTTTGACACCACCAAACGGGGCATCAGGTTGCACCATGGCATGATTATTGATCCACACAGTGCCACAGTCTAAACGTGAGCCGATACTCTGTGCTTTTTCGATGTCTGTTGACCAGACTGAACCGCCAAGTCCAACAGATAAGCGGTTGGCACTAACAATCGCCTCTTCGACATCGGTAAACTTAATAATGGGAAGAATCGGTCCAAACTGTTCTTCATCAACCAATCTTGCGCCATCATTGATATCATTCACCAACGTTATGGGATAAAAATAGCCAGTCTCGTCTACCACTTCCCCGCCACATAAGAAGTTTGCACCGCGTTCTTTGGCATCTTGAGCAAGGGCTTTGACGATATTTAATTGTGCCTCATTTTGCAGAGGTCCAAAGTCAGTGTCTTCATCTAGCCCATTACCTGTCTTCATGCTTTTGGCAATCGCGGTCAAGGCTGCACACAACTCATCGTGTACGGATTCATGCACATATAGTCGTTTTAGGGCAGCACACGTTTGGCCATTATTGATAAAAGAGGTCGCAAAAATCTTACCTGCGATGGCTTCAATATCAGCATCCGCCAGTACAATACCAGCGTCATTGCCACCTAGCTCAAGTGTCAAACGTTTTAAAGTCACGGCAGCGCTTTTCATAATGGCCTTGCCCGTTGGGGTTGAGCCTGTAAATACAATCTTTTGTATGTCCACGTGTGCAGACATCGCCGCACCAATATCACCTTTGGCAGTTACCACGTTCAACACACCTGCTGGCAAAATATCTTTAGCAATCTCACCAAAGCATAGTACGGTCAATGGAGTCATTTCAGATGGTTTCATGACGACGGTATTGCCAGTGAGCAAAGCAGGAATTATGTGCCAAATACCGATGAGTAATGGATAATTCCATGGGGTGATTGAGCCTACAACGCCCAGAGGCTTACGATGTAACTCTATCCGAGCCAAGTCATTGTCTTGAATGGTTTCTGGCTCTAACTCCATGCTAGCAGTGGCACGTATCCAAGCCAATGCACCACCCAACTCAAAGCCTGCACCCAAATCGGCAAAACCTTTAGTAGGTTTGCCTTGCTCTTTGGTCAGCATTGTCATAAGAACATCAACACGAGCTTCAACCGCATCAGCAAGCTGCATTAAGTAGTCACGGCGCTCTGCATAGGTGAGTGCTGACCAACTAGTAAACGCGGATCTAGCAGCTGCGACTGCTTCATCTAGTTGAGTCACACTGGCCTTTGGGCAGCAGGCAATAACAGATTTATCAGCAGGGTTGATGACATCGAAATAATCGGTAGTGGTAACGCTTTTACCGCCGATAATTAAATTAAATTCTTTCATTGTTTTCACTCTTATTCTCGTAAATATTATTTATAGGGCTAACTAAAAACACTTAAACTAGGCTATAGAGTCAAATTATTTACTGAGGATGTCTGTGCTTATAAATAATTAGCATGAGTGCAGCAATAGTATTGCTGCACTCATGGACTACTATTCCAAAATATTTATTTGCTCTCATCTTTACTTTGATTAAGATTTAACGAAGGGGTTTCATCAAAGAAATTCCACGGTTTAAGCAGAATATTCACCCATTCTGTCGGCATAATAGGCCATTCTTCAGCGCGGGCTATATGAGTAGTACCCGTGGTTAGCCACACCACCAAATCTTTATTATGAATATTTTCGTCATCTGCAACAAATGCGCCTAGTCCTGTATCTTTGTCCGAACGATTAGGATACGTACCTTCTGGATATAACTCATTCGTATTATATTTCGTTACCCAAATTTGCTTATCCATAAAGTTAAGACGTTTAAATAACCACTCATCATCTGCAAAGTTAGCACCTTTCGCAATGGGGTGCGTGGCACCTGCAAATGGGATCATCTGATAAGACACCGGATTACCCATACGATTCTCTTTACTGGCATTGCCAATTAAACGTACAGTAGTAGGGTCAAAATTTTCTTTCGCCTTAGTTTCTGTCAATACTGTCGTCTCACGAGTCTCCATTGCACTAGTACGTGGCCCACCTCGCACATTAGGTACAACTACTGGCTCTATACGTTTGATGTTATTGGTCTCGCCATCAACATCCATATCCAAGCGGAAATTGTAGATATGCTGATGCGTGGTGCCAACGATGTTATGGTCTATCAGTGTGCCATAACGTGTGTCTTCTTTAGCACTTGGATCATGCATGGTTTTTGCAATAACACCTTTGACCGCTTCGATACCAGTAGCGCCAGCATTGATACCAATGGTACCGTTTGGCTGAAATACCCAGTCAAAAATATAATCATAGTTACCGATTGTGCTAATCCAGCGCACGACCAATTCACGACGCTCAGTACTGACATTTTTTTGCCCCATTTCTTGATGCTTAAACTCAGGGCCTGCGTAACGTTCAAACACGGCGATGGCATTCGGAATGGTATAAGGATTGCCTTCGTAATCTGCAAGCTCAGCATCGAGGAGTACCGCGTTTTCTGGTGCGTCAACGTTTCTTTCTAGCGGAGAGGTTAAGGTGCCCATACCATATTCGCCAGAATCCAAATAAGATTTAAAGTACCACCCCATATCAGGGTCACCATAAGGGACAACCATGCCGCCTAAGTTGCCTTGATACATGATTTTACGGTCTACGCCTTTGTCATTAAAGGTAACAGTGCTGATCTGTAAACCGGTACGACTATCTAAACCAATATGAAACTTCCAATTATTCCATTCAATGTTTCGACCAGTGATGGTATAGTTTTTCCCTTCTGGTTCAATAATATTCAATGGTTTATTGGTCACAACCTTTTTATCGCGACCATCGATTGGACGCGGGGTCATAGGCACCGGAATAACACCGCCTTCTTCGATTTTAACAATTTTGTTCTTATCTAAATCAACCACTGCTACCAAATTTTCGATAGGATGTGCCCAGTAGTTGCCATCTCCAACATCTAGATAAGAAACAATTTTTAGAATTCTTTGTTGCTTGTCTAAAAGACCATCTTTTCCGCCAAAATAGCCGACCGTCAATGGTGTTCCAACCACTTTTGTCACGTCATCAACGCCCCGTTTTTTCAAAGCGGTTTTGTACTCTGGGCTAGTTTGAATAATGTCTTGGATTGCCATAAAATCATCTACTAATACCATGCCGAATGTATTTTCGAGCGTTTTCCAGCCAGTAAGTGATTTTGTGTTTAAATCCACCTCACCTTCAATGACCGTATTCCCCTTTAGAATTGTAAAGGTGACTACACGATCGCCAACATAAGGTTTTTTATCAATTACGTTACGCCACACGGCATCTTTGTCAGGTTGCTTTAGACGAATATCAGCAAACCTTAAGTTGGTTTCTTTTGGTTTTGCTTTACGAATAATAGCGGTTGCTTGGTTGATTTCAGTACTGCTCAAAGTATTGAGTGGATGCGGTGTGCTCTCTACTTTAAAGGTTTGATCTAAATTTGATTGCAGTATTTCATTGGCCAAGGTATCAGGCACTAAAGCTTGACCATTTTTCATGACCAGCGGGTTGGTGATTTTTAGGGATTTCCCATTAACCATGGCAGTAGAGCTACTGGGTTTGATTTGTACTCGTGTAGAGTTCTTGATGATGGTATACACATCAGCATAACTATCATAGGTGACCTCTGCACCTGCTGTGGACATTGCTTCCTCAATCGGAACCATGTGCACCTCTCCACCATGTGCTAGTGCCTGACCACTGTAAATAAAAGCTAAGCTGGCGACTAGCGCCGTTAAAGTAGACTTGAATGTGATATTTTGATGAGATTTGATGCGACTGTTGGCAGTAACATCTTCCTGGTGCTGGCGACTGAGTTGATAGCGTTTCATAAATAACATCCTTGTCATTGAGGGTAGAAAGAGATTGCGTTTTTGGTGTTCATTGTTACTTTAAACTTAAGGAGCTAATAACTTAAAAATTAAGTCAAAAGTTCATAAAAATGACAACATACAAAGTAGATATAGCAGTTTTGAATGTTATCGGCACACTCACATAATATTGGTAGAAAATTTTCGATGAAAATATCATCAGACTTATAAACTGGGATTATTGATGGCCTGTGTTATTAAAGTTCTGATTTGATATGATGTTGAGCATTAAATTGCTTATGTGTTAGCCGCTCGTCTGTATCCATGGTTAAAGGCTTAACTTCCTTTAAAGAGTGCAAACAACGTTTGGTAAGGTCTATATATTGCTGAGTACCATGCGCTTTCCAAGCCAACTCTTTTTCTTCAAGTTCTCTTATCACTTTTGTAGGGCTGCCTAATGCCATGACATTTGGTGGAATGACCATCTTCGCTTTGACGGTGCTATTAGCACCAATAATGCTGTTTTCACCTACTTCTGCTAAATCTAAAATGACACTATTCATTCCAACTAGTGCATTCTTTCTCACAATACAGCCGTGCAGAATGGCTGCATGTCCAATATGTCCATACTCTTCAACCACTACTACGTGGTTGGGAAAGCCATGTATAATGCAATTATCTTGGATATTGGCGTTTTTTTTGATACGAATACCACCGAAATCAGCACGTAATGAAGCGAACGGGCCGATATACACACCTGCTTCAATCATAACATCGCCAATGATCACAGCAGTTGGATGAACATAAGCATCTGGGCTAATAACCGGTATTACCCCGTCAATGGCATAGCAAGGCATAGTCGTTTCCTTATCAATAAATGTCAAACAAGGTTTAAAGTCATCATTCGCTTAAGTTCCTTATTCGCTTAAACGTCTTCAGCAAACTTTAACCCGCCAAAGCGTTTATAAAACTGTGGCCGTGCTGGTGGCATGGTGCCCTCCGCAGTGCGGGCAATGTTAAGAAAAAACTCTTCAGACGAACTAACAAGCATTTGGTATATATTGCTGGTCAAATTACGCGCGGTCAGTGCCAGCCAATCCGATGGCAATAGTTCTAGAGGTAAATTCGGATCTTTTAATAAGATACGTCGGTACTGGTGAATCAGTAAAATACGAATTTGAAACGCTTGTAGTTCATTGAACTCACCATCTTCGATGAGGCTCAAAACATTACGAAAGTCGTTAATAAATTTATCATAGCGTTGATGCAGCTGCTCGATAGGCCAGTTCACCTCAACCATACGCTTGAGTGTTGGATATGACTCTTGCCATAAGTGCAAGGCTTCGGCACGAAACACCACCACTTGTTCAGTCATATTGAGATTAAATAGTAAGTTTTGCAGCTGCAACTCATCACAGCTAGGATAGGCCATGAGATTGGTGGTAACATTGGCAAACCCTAACCACTCCAATTCTTTTTTGAGGAGGGTTTTGTTTCCAAGGTCAACTGAGCTTAATAACACCAAATCCCATTTTTGATCCCACTCACCCTGATGTAAACCATAAATTTTTTCATGGGCGGCAGCAAAGCGCTCACGGCTGACTTCAGTAATGCGGTAGTAACTGGTACGTCCGATTTTTTCTGAGCTTAACCAGTCATTTTGCACCAAGCGAAATACCGCTGTACGCACCGAGCGTTCGTTGAAACCGAACACATCCATGAGTTGAATCAGACTGGCTAAACTAATGACCCCTCCTCGTTGAAAGATA
>NZ_JBQSVM010000068.1:0-7645 GCF_052376235.1 Psychrobacter sp. AOP7-A1-24
CCTATGGTCACTAGTCTTAAAATAATAGCCTTTAAACAACAGTCTTAAATAACGGTCACTTCTAGGCGAGTCTCGACATTACCGCGAGTGGCGTTAGAGTATGGACATACTTGATGCGTGGCTTCAATCAACTGCTGTGCCTGTGCTTCATCAATACCTGACACTTCTACAGATAATGCTACCTCTAAATTATAGCTACCGTCAGCTTTCATACCAATACCTACTTGCGCAGAGGTTTTTGAAGAAGTAACAGGTAACTTCATATGCTGTGCAGTCATGCTCAAAGCGCTATCAAAACAAGCCGCATAACCCATAGCGAAAAGCTGTTCTGGGTTGACACCTTCTTTGTCTTGCTCTTGAAAAGACACCAAGTCAAATCCTAACGAACCGTCATCTAATCCAGTGTGACCAGAACGTCCACCAGTAGCTGTTGCGCGTGTTTTATAAAATATTTTCATGAATAATTATTCCTTGTTTCATATTATTAGAGGTCGTACTTACGCTGTTGCGATGAGTTTATTATAGAACCCTCGATATCTATACGTTAGAACAAACCTCTACAACTCTTGCCTAATCCTACAAATTTTTATAATATAGGGCGATCTTATAAAACAAGTAGTCATGATGAATCAAACGATTATTGATCAACTTTTGGCAGTGCTCCCTAGAAACAAAACCATCGAATCTGCTGTTTCAGGCTTGTTCTTTTACTGCGCGGATAAACCAAGCAAAGCCGTAAGCTATATTCAAGAGCCAAGTATTTGTATTGTACTGCAAGGTGAACGAGAGATTTACTTGGGTGCTGACTGTCAAAGGTTTGACAATAGCAATTTGATGTTCTGTCCAGTTAATATACCGCTAAGCATGCATATTAAGCACGCTTCGATAAAAAACCCTGTCATTGTTTTATCAATGAAATTAGATTTAGCCATGATTAGAGACGTCTTAGCGCAGATACCGATCACACAACCAGTGGCAGGTAGTCATCTAGGAATAAAGTGGCACTTAGATGACACCATTATGGACGCGTTTGAGCGACTGATCTGCTTGCTTGATTATCCAAATGATATTGGTTTCCTATCTTCTTTAATTCAACAAGAAATATATTATCGCCTACTCTTGGCTGAGCAAGGCAATAAACTTAAACAATTGGTAGTTAGCGGTAGTCATACCCACCGCATTGCTCAAGCGACTGACTGGATAAAGTCGAACTTAAATGAACCCATTACGGTTGAAAGCTTAGCTAGTAGATGTGGTATGAGTGTCTCAGGGTTTCATCAGCATTTTAGAGAAATAACCCAGCTGAGTCCGCTACAGTATCAAAAAAGCTTACGTTTAATGGAGGCTAGACGCTTAATCAAAATGCACGGAGCGCAAATATCACAAATAGCAATGCAAGTAGGCTATGAAAGTCCTAGTCAGTTTAGCCGAGAATACAAGCGATTGTTTGGTATGAGTCCGAGCAGTGATTTGTAGTCACAGACTTATTTTCTAGCAAAATAAATTTTTTGCTTAGGCTATTTTCCACTACACCTATTAAACCTTTCCTTAGAGAAACACCATTTTTAAATTGAAGAATTTATTAAGTATTTTAAATAAATAGAAAAACTGGTTGACCTGCTCATATATTCGTATTATAACATATATATTATATTCAAAATAATAAATATATAGAAGCAGCGTTACGCTGTGGTCGATCAATAAAAAGCTTAGGGAGGAGATAACATGATTCGTCTAAGCTACACTCTCAAATGTTGGGCGCTTGGTATCACTTTTTTTACAGTGTTTTACTTCATGATAGTCATGAGCGACCCTGGCTTTGGTAAGTACATTTACGTGTTAGCTTTTAGCACTTTGCTACTTCCTATTGCTAAGCGTGCAGTCGATGTCATCACTGATTTTTTCGCACCAGATATTGAGTTGTTCAATGGATTACTGCCATCACTTTTAATTAATATTATGATTTGGATATTCACTCCAATTATCGTCGCATTAACAGTGATCGCTTATGTGCTTTATAGCATGGGTGTACTGACAGAAAAGATTGGTCATTAGATATCAGCCACTAATCACCAGACACCAAGCTTCAATAGCTCATAGAGAAGATGGTTTACAAGCTATCTTCTCTATCTAAGTATATAAACAATAATAGCTTTAACTTATCATCTTTAGTTGCTGGTTTGTTTGCCAATGAACTGTACGACCGCGCTGAGCCCTTGATGACGCTTTCCTTCTGATACCACACGCAACTTCTCTACACCCATAACTTCCTTCAGCCCTACGAGCTCATTTTGAAAGTTCTGTAAAGAGCCAAAACGTTCCCTTTGACTGGCTGGTGGTCCACCGACTGCCTCTGTTTCAAGCTGTTGTTCTGTATAGGCCTCAACGATAAATACTCCATTTGACTTAAGAGCAGTGACAACTTGTGCATGTATATGTTGACGTACCGTGTTAGGCACGTGCGCCCAGATAGAAACTATCGCATCCCATTTATCCTGACCAAAATTGTAATCTGCTAAATCAGCTACTTGGGTGGTAATAGCTACCTCTCTGTCTTTGGCTAGCTTTTCCGCTTTGTTCAGACCTACTTCGGACATATCCATCGCAGTCACATTGAAGCCTTGCTCAGCTAGAAACACTGCATTTCTACCTTCGCCCTCTGCTAGACATAGTACGTGTCCGCCTACAGGTATCTGCTCAAATGTCTCTCTCAAAAAATCATTCGGTTCGGTGCCAAATGCGAACTCTGGGTCGCTATAGCGTTTATCCCACATTTTAATCATCCTTTTATTTGAGATTGATATCTAATCAAGTAGCTAGTATATGGCCTATAAAGCACACATCATAAAACTAATGTGTGCTCACGAACATAATGTACCATACGAAACTAAAACTTAGCCTAACTCAGCTTATCCCACATCTTGCTTAGACGCTTGGGTGATACAGCCATACGAGTTTTCATAGGCTGAGCAAACAGTTGAATACGATACTCTTCTACCATCCAGCGATACTCACTGATGGCTTCCTTGTCCGCACGTCCTGCTAGACGCTCCATATGCAAGTCAAGCGCGTAAACTCCATCGAGATCGGCGTCAAGATTGTGCTCCAGACGCTCCAGTCGAATCTGTAGTGCTTCAAGATAACGTGGATACTGTTGCCAATGGCTGTAATCCATCCGATAAACAAAATCAGCCAAATGTAAATCTTCTAACTGATCTTCGATATCGTCGATAGACTCACCAAATATTTCGCGATCTAGCATCAGCAACCCCTGGCGAATGCGTTGCCAACGAGTATAAACATTCTTAAGTGTTTTAATGACACTTTGACCAGTTAATAAGAAGTTACTCGTTACTACTTCAAGCGTCTGGGTATATTCCTCAGCGGTAAACGGTAGCTCTTCACTCAATCCAACTGCGATATCATCAGCGCTTTCTGGTAGATTCTCAGAATGATCAAATAGAACATAATGCTCTTCAAGAGCCGCGTCTAGCGCAGCATCTATAACGATCGTTTTGAGTTTATCCATATCGCCAAGTGGTGCAAATGCCAGTTTAAATATGCTATCTATTTGGCTTGTTAACTGTTTTTTCTTTGCACCAAGCTTGCCTTTAATTAAAGTCAGTACACCAATACGGTGTGCTTGGAGTGCTGCATTAACATCGGTATATTGATGAATCGATACAGCCTCTCCCGCTTCATCAGCGACCAGCGCCGCAAACTGCTTCATCACCACGCCTGCGCTATGGTGGTTTTTACTAAAAGCAAAATGCTCAGGGAACTCAGTATGCACGCCTTGCTGTTCATTTACCGCTTGACTGGTCTCAGATGCATGACGAATCTGTAGGGTTTGCAGGTCACGGCCTTTTTCGATGATACGGTTTTTCTCATCGACCACGCAGATTTGTGGCTGCAAATAGCGGTCAATCGTCGATGGATTGAAATTCTCTGGCGTCACAGACATGATACCGCGACGATGCAATGCATGACACAGCTGCTTCAGCAACCCTTGTCCACCTTCTGGCTGCAACTCATCAAACAAACTATCTGCAGTATTGGGTATTGGTACGATTTGACGGCGTATCTCTTTTGGTAATGACTTGAGCAGCTGCAATACCAATTCATAACGCCAACCGGGTACGCCCCACAGTAGTTCAATCGCATCGAGCTGCGGTAATGCGGCAAGCGGTACACGTATGGTCACGCCATCATCATCGCTAGCAGGATCAAAGACATAACGAAGCGGCAGTCTTAAATCGCCCAGCTTCCACACTTCTGGGAAGTCACCTGTGGTCGGCGCTTGGCTATTAAGTACATCTTCATCAGTAAAGAATAGATGCTTGGTGTCATGCTTTTCGACTTCTGCACGCCAATCCTCAAATGCTTTGCGACTGGCAACGTGCTCAGGAATTTTCTTATCATAGAACTGATAAAGCGTCTCTTCATCGACCAATAAATCACGGCGACGTAGCTTGTCTTCGATACGCTCAACATGGGCAATCTTATCCATGTTATGTTGCAAGAACGGTGCATTGCGACCAAAGTTACCCGTCACCAAGCCATCACGAATAAATATCTCTCGTGACTCGACCAAATTAACTTGCTCGTAGTTAGTCAGCTGCTTACTAATAATAATCAGGCCAAATAAACTAATCTGAGCGTAAGCTTTGACACGTCCTGTTTTCTTAGACCAGTGTGGTTCGAAATAGTGATATTTCAGCAAATCACCTGCCGCTGAGGTAATCCATTCTGGTTCGATTTTGGCAACGGTACGCATAAAGACTTGTGATGTCTCCACCATCTCAAATGCCATCACCCAAGGGGGTATTTGTTTAAACACAGTACTGGCTGGGAATATCTTAGCCTTTTGCTGGCGCGCAGCCAAATACTCACCGCGGCTTTCAGTCTTATGCGCAATGATAGACAGTAAACCTGTCAATAATGCTCTATGCAGATTGGCATATTTGACTGCTTTTAGTTCTTCGTCTTCGATCGCTGTTGGATCGTTGACAGCCACATTTTTATCAGAGGCTTTTGAGTCATTGACGTCGGTTAACTTGAGATCAGTAACCATCTGTACCAATTGACGGTGTGTTTGATGCCATTCACGTACACGCGGAAAGCTTAAATAGTTTTTCTTAGCAAATTGCTTACGCTGATTGCCAGACAGTTTATTGCCGTCTTCATCCTTTTCAAACAGCGCCTTCCATAGACTCAAATAAAACAAAAAGTCAGAATCGTCTTGACGGAAGACCGCATGTTTTTGATCCGCTTGCGTGCGCTTATTGGCAGGGCGCTCGCGGGGATCTTGCACAGCGAGCGCTGCCACAACGATAAGCATTTCACGAATACAGTCAAAATCAGAACCAGCGACTAGCATACGTGCCAACCTTGGATCAATTGGCATACGTGCCATTTTCTGACCTGTTGCTGTCAAACGCAGCTGATCAAGCCCTTTTTGACGCTTCGGCTGTTTGACTTTATTTTGAGCAGCAATGTCTTTTTTCGAAGTAATTGCGCCCAATTCATCTAGTAATTTATGACCATCAGTGACCAGTCGACTATCAGGTGGCTCGATAAACGCGAAATCATCCACACTACCTAGACGTAGGTTGGCCATTTGCAATATTACTGACGCCAAGTTGGTACGTAGAATCTCAGGCTCAGTAAACTCAGGGCGACCGCTAAAGTCCTCCTCAGAATAAAGGCGAATACATACACCTGGTGCAACACGGCCACAGCGACCTTTACGCTGATTGGCAGCTGCTTGTGAGATTGCTTCAATCGGTAGACGTTGTACGCGCGAGCGATACGAGTAACGCGAAATCCGCGCAAAGCCTAAGTCGATCACGTAGCGAATACCCGGTACGGTCAACGCAGTCTCAGCAACGTTGGTCGCGATAACAATACGTCGACCCCGGCCTGATGGCTGAAAGATACGCTGCTGCTCTTCATAAGTCTGCCGTGCAAATAGTGGTAAGACTTCAGTATGGCGTGGACCATGACGCTCAAGCACTTCTTGCGTTTCGCGAATCTCTGCTTCAGTCGCAGCAAATATCAAGATATCCGCTTGATCGGCGTGACCTTTACTCTGGGCATCGCTAAAACACTCCTCGACAGCAGCAACCACAGCACGCGGTAGATTCTCTTCAAAATCATCGTAACTGTCATCTTCTGAGCTGTTTACTGGCTCATCTGTCAACGGACGATAGCGGACCTCCACCGGAAAGCTACGCCCCTCTACATTAAAAATGGGTGCAGGGATTTGCTGTTTGAGCTTATTGTCATAATGGCTAAAGTATTCACTAAAGCGCTTGGTATCAAGAGTTGCAGAAGTAATAATGACTTTTAAGTCTGGACGCTTGGGCAGCATCTTTTTGAGATAGCCCATAATGAAGTCGATGTTTAGACTACGCTCATGCGCCTCATCGATGATAATCGTATCGTATTTACTCAAAAATCGATCATGACCTAATTCAGCGAGCAAAATACCGTCAGTCATTAATTTAACAACAGATTGCGCTGAGCCTTGCTCATTAAAGCGAATCTTAAAACTGGCAGTATTACCTAATGGCTCGCCCAACTCTTCTGCGATACGGTTCGCCACACTACGAGCAGCCAAGCGCCTTGGTTGTGTATGCCCTATTTGTCCAGTGATACCGCGCCCAGCTAGCATCGCAAGCTTGGGTAGCTGCGTCGTTTTACCAGAACCTGTTTCACCAGCGACGATAATGACTTGATTATCAATAATCGCTTGTACCAAATCTTCTGCTCGTTGGCTAACAGGCAAATCCAAATTTAGTTTAGCTGGTAAATCACTGGGAATACTATCAATACGCGCCTGCACGGCTTCTTGAGAGCGTGTTTTTATTTTCTCGTACTGAGCACGTTTTTTCGCAAGTACATACTCTGGATTATTCTTCTGCTTAGAATCATGGTTAGCTTTTTTATTTTTAGACACAGCAGCACGTGCCAGCTCTCGTTCGAGACGACTTAAGTAATAGCTGTCTTTAGCAAGAACTGGTAAATCAACTGTTGATACTGCTGGCTTCTTAGCATCTTGCGTTTCATTGACGGCAGATGCGTTTAAACTGCTGTTTTCAGACATATTTGGCTTAGAATTATTGGGCATATTTGCTTAGGCTATTTATTATGTAGAAGTGATTAGATTATGAGGGTAAATAGAGAGTGATTCAAGGTAGTTGTGATGTTTGGTTGCAAAGCTGACGTTTTGCTATGATCGAGAGAACCCTAACACCCCTACCCTAATAAGCAGTATTAAATGAAGCAGGAGTTAGGCTGTGAACATTAAATTTCAAACACTTAAAGGTATATAAATGGTCTACATAAGAAAGCTAATCACTACTAGTATGGATAATCTGTTGGCTAGTGGCAGACCCCACAAAAAAGGTATGCATTTTCTGCAGTGCCAACCTAGGAAAAGGAAGGTGTAACGAGAGTATTAGTTTTTCAAATTCTACCATCTCATTAGCTAAGGCCCGAGCGATATCCGGTTGGATCTGTGGGCTTTCATAAATATTGTCAATCAACCATGTTAATTGTGGAAAATCAACATTACCGTGAATCTGATAAAGGATAGGTAACATTTTCATCAGAGATTTGGCAGTGCGTTTTTAAGAACATT
>NZ_JBQSVM010000069.1:0-7583 GCF_052376235.1 Psychrobacter sp. AOP7-A1-24
AAGTATTCAATGATGCAATGGCTAAATTTGAGGCAGAAGTAAACGCAGCAATGGCTGAAGATCCTATTAAATACGGTTCATTTACTCGCGCTTATATAGACGCGACCATCAGCCTCGGCGAAAAAGGGCAGGAAGAGTACGATAATCAAGCAACCTTATATGTGCTAATGCTTGGTGATAGTGAACTGCGTGAGTTGTGGGCTAAATGGGCAAATGAACAAATTAAAAAACATGCTGAAACGGATAATACCGAGACATTATGTATGGTACGTCTCGTCGCTGACGGTATTTGGCTCTCAGACTTTTCAGGCATTGATATCGCAGACAAAAAGTCATTGCGCAAGCGATTAATAAAAATGACGCAACACGACTTTGATTGATAAACGATGCTGATTCATCAAATGACACTGACTTATAAAGTAATTTTTATTTCACTATTTAAAGACTGAATTTTGAAACTTAACCAACGACGATACTATTCGGCCTGAGTACTTTTATATAGTTACTTCTGCCAATCGTCCTAAGGAGAATTTATGACAGATCTTATCAATTTAGACCAAGTACAAACAGCCTATATCAACGGACGCTATCTAGCAGTTGATGAATCGCTGACGATTTTTGAAGATATCAATCCAGCCACTGGTGACGTATTGGCAACGATCCAGCAAACCAGCAATGAGCAGATTGACGAGGCAGTAAAAGCTGCTCATAAAGGTCAAAAAGTCTGGGCAGCGATGACAGCAGTTGAGCGTGGCCGAGTCTTATCAAAAGCTGTTGAAATATTGCGCGCACGCAATGATGTGTTGGCACTACTTGAGACCAAAGACACGGGTAAAGCCTACTCTGAGACTAAGTACGTCGATATCGTCACTGGTGCTGATGTCGTTGAATACTATGCAGGGCTTGCGCCAATGATTGAGGGTCGTCAGATTCCATTGCGTGATACTAGCTTTGTCTACACTCGCCGTGAGCCACTTGGTGTGGTCGCTGGTATTGGCGCGTGGAACTATCCTATTCAAATCGCTATGTGGAAAGCGGCACCTGCACTGGCTGCTGGTAATGCGATGATTTTTAAACCATCAGAAGTGACGCCGCTAACGGCATTGAAACTGGCAGAGATATTGACAGAAGCTGGATTGCCAGATGGTGTGTTTAACGTGGTTCAAGGTAACTACGAAGTAGGTCAGGCGTTGACTGAACACCCAGATATCGCAAAAGTATCGTTCACAGGTGGTGTGCCGACTGGTAAAAAAGTTATGTCGAGCGCGGCAAGCGCATCTTTAAAAGACGTAACTTTAGAGCTTGGCGGTAAATCACCTTTGATCATATTTGATGATGCGGATATTAATACGGCTGCTGACATCGCTATGATGGCCAACTTCTATAGTACTGGTCAGGTGTGTACCAATGGTACGCGTGTATTTGTCCCAAAAGCGCTACAAGCTAAGTTCGAGCAAGCTATCTTAACTCGTGTTGAGCGTATTAAACTAGGCGACCCTATGGATGAAAATATCAATATGGGTCCATTAGTTAGCTTCCCGCATATGGAAAGAGTGCTTGGCTATATCGAGCAAGGTAAACAAAGTGGTGCACGTCTACTAGTAGGCGGCGCACGTGTTACGACAGACGAGTTTGCAAACGGTGCGTTTGTCGAACCGACGGTATTCACTGATTGCACGGACGATATGACCATTGTACGTGAGGAGATATTTGGCCCAGTAATGTCGATATTGACTTATGAGACCGAAGAAGAAGTGATTCGCCGTGCCAATGATACAGATTACGGATTGGCAGCTGGGGTTGTGACTGCAGATCTAAAACGCGCGCATCGCGTCATTGCTCAAATCGAAGCTGGCATCTGCTGGTTAAATACATGGGGTGAGTCGGCTGCGCAAATGCCAGTAGGTGGCTACAAACATTCTGGTATCGGCCGCGAAAATGGTATCGAAGCTCTTGAGCATTATACTCAGACCAAATCTATCCAAGTAGAGTTGGGCGCGTTCGAATCGGTCTTTTAATTGTTCATAGTTTAATAATTTGTATTGAGAAAAACTAAGCCAGTAAGGTTTTTTATCAGGTCTATTTGGCCTTTTTAGTAGACCTTACTGACACTAAACGATTTATGTTTTTCAATATTATGGAGTATGTTATGCCATCAACCACACATGAGTACGACTACATTATCGTTGGTGCAGGCTCAGCAGGAAATGTGCTGGCCACACGTCTGACCGAAGATGCCAATATTAGGGTACTGCTGTTAGAAGCAGGTCGTCCAGATTATCGTTTTGACTTTCGTACCCAAATGCCAGCTGCGCTTGCAATGCCACTACAAGGGACGACTTATAATTGGGGTTATAAGACAGATCCCGAGCCCTATATGAACAACCGTGTTATGGACTGCGGTCGCGGCAAAGGTCTAGGTGGCTCATCACTGATTAACGGTATGTGCTACATCCGTGGTAATGCGTTAGATTTTGATGATTGGTCTAAGATAAAAGGCCTATCAGATTGGACATATTCTGATTGCTTGCCGTACTTCAAAAAGCTAGAAAATTGTGACGCTGGCGAGAATGACTATCATGGCGTGGGTGGTCCTGTTGAAATGACTACCTCAAAGCCAGGGGTTAATCCATTGTTCCAAGCTATGATTGAAGCAGGCGTGCAAGCGGGCTATCCACGTACTGAAGATCTAAACGGCTATCAGCAAGAAGGTTTTGGTCCGATGGATCGATTCGTGACACCCAACGGTCGCCGTGCATCAACGGCTCGCGGCTATCTCGATCGTGCCAAACCACGTAGCAATATCACGATTTTGACAGGTGCGTTGACTGATGTAATTTTATTCGACGGTAAGCGCGCTGTCGGTGTTAAAGTCGAGCACGAAGGCCAGACCAAAAATTTCCATGCCGCTCGCGAAGTAATTGTCTCTTCTGGTGCGATTGCTTCACCGCAACTGCTACAACGTTCAGGTATCGGTCCTGGTCAGTGGCTAAAAGACGCTGGTGTGACTGAAATATTGGAACTGCCAGGTGTCGGTAATAATTTACAAGACCATTTAGAGCTGTATATGCAGTATGAATGCAAACTGCCAGTTTCAATCGCGCCTGCAAATAAATGGTGGAATAAGCCTGCGATTGGTGCAGAGTGGTTGTTCAATGGCACAGGTCTGGGTGCTTCTAACCAGTTCGAAGGTGGCGGCTTTATCCGTACCGATGAAAAGTTCACCCATCCAAACATTCAGTATCACTTCCTGCCATTAGCGGTACGCTACGATGGCCGTAGTGCCGTTAAATCGCACAGCTTTCAAGCACACGTCGGCTCATTGCGCTCGCCAAGCCGTGGTCGCGTCAAGCTAAAGTCGCGTGATCCCAAAGCACATCCAAGTATTTTGTTTAACTATATGTCGCATGATCAGGACTGGCAAGAATTCCGTGCAGCGATGCGTATCACGCGTGAAATCATGCATCAGCCAGCGCTCGACCCTTACCGTGGTCGTGCGATTGCACCGACTGATGATTTGGTCACTGACGCCCAGTTAGATGAATACGTACGTAATCATAGTGAGACGGCTTATCATCCATCTTGTACCTGTGCGATGGGTGAAGACAATGATTCGGTAGTGAACGGCGAAGGTCTGGTTCATGGTATTGATGGTTTGCGAGTCGTCGATGCATCTATCATGCCCAACATCATTAGTGGTAATCTCAATGCCACAACAATCATGTTGGCAGAAAAAATTGTCGATAAGATGAGAGGCGTGAAGCTACCACGTTCTACGGCAGATTATTATGTGGCCAATGGTGCACCACTGCGCTCTGAGCCAATGCGTGATTACCTCTCGACGGTGTAGGCTGCAATATAAACCTACAGGCAAAAAACTGAATAAATAACGATATGAGAAAATTTCAACAAAAGGGCCTTTCCAAGTAGAGGCCTTCTCTATCAGCGTTAGCGTATTAGAATGATGAATACCGCTCAGGTTGAAGTTGTTTATAATTTTATTAGCTTTTTATTTATTGGTACTGCTTTGTCCGTCATGCGGTTGGTTCCACGTCATACGGTTATAGGTCATCAGTCTACCATCAGACGATGCCGGACAAAGCAATATCGGACCCTGTTTAATTTACCTATTGAGGTCTTTTATGTACAGTTCGCCATCACAAGATGTGACGAAACCTTTGAGCCTGAACAAAACGGTGTTTTTGGGCTCTGCTATTATTTCTATTTTATTGATAATCTGGACCATCGCTTTTCCAGATTATAGTGAGGCCTTACTTAGCTCAAGCATGGCGTGGGTGTCAGATAAGTTTGGCTGGTACTACATGCTGGTAGTTGCCGCTTATAGTATTTTTGCTTTATTTGTTGGCTTTTCTAAGTACGGTGATATAAAGCTTGGTCAAGACCACGAAAAAGCGCAATTTCCGTTTTTAGCGTGGGCGGCCATGCTGTTCTCAGCGGGTATCGGTATCGACCTGTTATTCTTTGGTGCCTCTGAACCTTTGATGCATTATTTGACCCCGCATACTGGTCTAGAGCCTGCTAGTGCTGAAGCGATGCGTGAAGCGCTTGCTCAGACTTTTTTGCACTGGGGTTTGCACGGCTGGGGTATTTATGCCCTGATCGGTATGGCTTTGGCTTACTTTGCTTATCGTAAAAATATGCCACTCGCGCTACGCTCGCCGTTGACGCCGATATTTGGTGAACGCCTAATCAAAGGCTGGCTAGGTGATGGTATTGATACCTTTGGTGTCGTCTGTACGTTGATGGGTATTGCGACCAGTTTGGGTATTGGAGTGCTACAAGCCAATGCAGGTTTGACCCATGTATTTGGTATCGAATCTAGCAAGATGGTTCAGGCGCTCATCATTGTCGGGGTTGTTGCCGCTGCCGCTATCTCTGCGATGACAGGTGTCGAAAAAGGCGTCCGTCGTCTGTCTGAATTCAACATGCTGTCGTCAATTTTGCTATTGCTTGCCATATTGGTGATGGGTAATACCGTATATCTATTGAATACCTTTACCCAGAATATCGGGCAATATTTCCAGACCATTATTTATAAGACTTTTGATGTTTATGCTTATGATGGTGCTGCTGGTGCTGAGTGGAAATCTTGGTGGACGATATTTTTCTGGGCATGGTGGGTTGCTTGGGCGCCATTTGTAGGTCTATTTATTGCACGTATTAGCCGTGGTCGTACTTTACGTGAGTTTGTATTTGGCGTGATGTTTATTCCACTTGGTTTTATCTTTGCATGGTTCTCTATCTTTGGTAATTCAGCGATAGACTTGGTTGCTAATGGTGCGACGGAGTTAGGTGAGATCGCGGTCAACGATGCTGCAATGGGTATGTTTGCACTGTTTGAATACTTTCCTTACAGTGAAGTACTGTCTTTTGCAGGTGTGATCATTGGTTTGATATTCTTTGTGACGTCTGCTGACTCAGGCGCGTTAGTATTAGCGAACTTGAGCTCAAGAGGTATGACCAATGACACTGATGCTCCTGTTTGGTTACGTCTGTTTTGGGCGGCAGCGACTGGTCTTATCACGTTAGGATTGTTGTTTGCAGGTGGTTTTGCCTCATTGCAGTCTGTCTCTGTCATTGCAGGCTTGCCATTCTCCATTATTCTTGTGCTCTACATGATGTCTATGTGGAAGTCGTTAAAGGAAGAAGGCAACAAACGCAAAGCCAGCACCATTGGTACGGCTAATGTACTAGATAGTGGTAAGAGCTGGAAAGCGCGCTTACAACGTATTGTGAGCTTCCCAGGACATGCACAGGTCGAAAAGTTCTTGCATAATGTTGTGATGCCAGCGATGTCTGAGGTCGAAAAAGAGTTCAAAGCAGGTGGCCTTAAGACCTCTTTAGATACCAAAAATCTTGCTAGTATTGGTGAAGGTATCGATGCAGTCATGGATCAAGATAGTGGTCAGGTAGATGGTTTGAAACTGCGTGTCGGTCATGGCGACGAAGACGACTTTATTTATGAAGTCAATCTGATTAAAGCTGAGCGTCCAAACTTTACCTTAAGCACATCAACTAAGCACGCAGAGTACTACTATCGTGCGGAAGTGTTCTTAAGTGAAGGCTCACAAGAGTATGACTTAGTTGGCTACTCAAAAGAGCAAGTATTGGTTGATATCTTAAATCAGTATGAACGTCATTTGCAGTATCTACATTTAGAGCGTTAGTCAGTCAGCTTTTTAAGTAAAGCTAATAGCAAAAATGTCCCCATAAGTTGAACGCAGCTTATGGGGTTTCTTTTTATGGATAAACTACTTATAAACAACTATCGTTTGAATTGAGGGTATATCCCAAACAAGCACCGCAAATATAAGGTAAAATCTATAAAGATTAAATTGATCGACTAATACGCTGCAACGTATTAGCAAAGGATAAATTTGTGACCAAATTAAAGTACATTGCCCATTATTCAGAGCAGATTCAAAATCAAGCTGCTCAGCTTATAACTGAGGATAGGTTAGGCGAATATCTGGAAAAAAAGTACCCGAATCAGCATCAAATCCAAAGTGACAAAGCGCTCTATCAGTATATAAATGAGATAAAAACCCAATACATGCGTAAGATTGGTCAGCTATCAAATGTCAGCTATAGCAGTAAGCTCAAGGTTTTAAAACATGCACTGGGTATTCATACGACGCAATCTCGCGTACAGGGAAGTAAACTCAAATCGCACAATAGCATCACGGTTGCCAGCCTATTTAAAGACGCGCCGCCAGAGTTTTTGCGCATGATAGTGGTACACGAGCTTGCTCATTTCAAAGAGCACGAACATAACAAAGCTTTTTATCAATTGTGCTGTCATATGGAGCCTGAATATCATCAACTGGAGCTGGATATGCGCTTATGGTTGCATTGGCGCGATTTATGACTCTAATCACTATATAACTAACCCATTATAAGTATCGTGCCTTCTTCTAAGAAGTCATCTGAGTCGTTAGAATTACGTTATAATCCTAACCACACACGAGATAGTCTATAAAAGGTTGTAAACAATGATCAATACCAAAATATATAAAGCCATTTACACCTTAGCTGAAGAGTTATTAGAAGCGGATCGCAGAGGCAATCAAGAAAAGTTTGATTCGCTATATGCTGAATTAAAAGCTATTTGTACTGACAATGAAGATACTGACAAGGACCACCCAGAACAATGGGAAACGTTGGCTGATTTCACGGAAGACTTAGACGCAGCATTGGTAATTTATGACAAAGCACTAGTAAAAGCCACTGAGATAAATTCAAAAGACCATCTGTCATCGATTGCTTTTTCGATGGCGGTGCTACAGCTTGAGACGGGCGAAAAAGAAGCCGCTATCCAAAGTCTGCAAAATGCCAAAATCTCAGCCAATAAAATAGAAGACAAAGAGTTTAAGGTTGAGATTGATGAGATGCTTACTAAGTTGTTAGCTGAGTAGTTTTGACTATAGTCAATCCTCTATAAATTGGGTAATCCGATATGCAAGACATACCTGTAATAATCGTTGGTGGTGGATTAAGTGGGCTATATACTGCCTTTTTATTAGAGCAAAAGGGCATAGCGTATAGACTGCTAGAGGCGCGTG
>NZ_JBQSVM010000070.1:0-7567 GCF_052376235.1 Psychrobacter sp. AOP7-A1-24
CTCAACCAGCGTGTGATCAAAACGTTTGGCCACTTGGCGTAAGTGCGCTGTAAATTCCACTGCTTTATCATGGCTCTCAATACCATGGTGCTTTGCAAACTCGCTGAGTACGGCTACTTGTCGCTGATCAAATTTATCAGGCGTGTTCTCTGCGGTTTCTCCTTGTGCCCATCTGATTGTCATCGACTCATGATGACGTTGTAGTAAGCGCATCGCCAGATGCAGCTTCATACGTTCAACATACTCAAAGATTCTCTCATCTTCATAACGGTTTGCTCGAGTGTCTCGATCAATTTGTCTTTGCTGTCGATCAAGTCGAGCAGCTCTTGCTCGTCGTGCGTCGTCATCGAAGGGGTTGGGGACTGGTTTTGCTCGCTCTGCAATGCCTTGATGGATGCCCTGAGCGACTGATTCGCTGTTTGCAGCTCTTTTTGAGTTTGCACTAATCCACTGTTTTGAGAGATCAATGCGTTGTTGTGCTTTTTGGCTTCTTCGGTCTGTTCCATTAATCCACTTTGGTAGGTTTTCGCATCGCTCAGCTGCCCAAGCAACGCCTCGTTTTGCGTCTTCAATGCATCGGTTTGTGTCGTCAACTCGATCTGCTGTTCTGTTAGATTGTTCTGTGCAGTACGCAATGTCGTGTTCTGAGCTTTCAATAAGTTGTTTTGTGAGGTCAACTCGCTGTTTTGTGCCTCCAATGAGTCTATGTAGTCTTGCATTTTGCTCAGTTGCCCGAGTAAGTCCGTCTCTAAGTTGTTTGATTCGTCGCTCATGGTCTGCCTCCTGTTTGATATGGTTCTCAGCAACCAGTTTGTTGCGTGCTTTGATTGCTCGGTTGGTATTGCCTTTTTCGGTCATGATGCCTCGGCGCTCCATTGCCGTTGCATGAACGCCCATTTTGATGGTGGGCTGCTGATCAAGCCTCTGATCTTTATAACTGCGTGCATCCATCAATGGTAGATTATGTTGTGCTAACACCTTGTTGGCGGTATCTACCCACATCCCACGGATACGCTTAATTTCTTTCATTGATGACGGCAGACCATGCGCCTTACGTTTTTTATTAGACCACTCAAACGGGGTCTTAAGGTTTGGGTCAAATGCCAAGGTTTTATTGGGCCCAACGATGGGCGCTCGAGTGGTGACTAAAATATGCGCGTGAAAATTGCGCGGATCAGGATTTTTCTCCCCTTCGCGTAAACGCTTAGAGCTGGGTTTAGCGTAAGGATCAAAAGGCAGCTTCATCACTGGACGGTGAATACAAACATCAGCAATCACGTCCATATCATCAACCAGCTTTTGGGCAAAATCTATTGCCAGTGAATGGCGATCTTGCTCAGACAACTCATAAGGTAGATTAATCAGCCACTCACGCGCCACTCGACTGTCCGAACGAGTCTCTGCTGCCTCAGCCAAATTCCAAAGCATCTCTCTATCGACATTCACACCTAGTGCTCTTAGCGCAAATGGCAAAATGATATCACTACTCATGACGCCAGACTTTTTACTATAGTCGTGGGTCTTACCGTATTTAACATCATCAAGAATATCACCAGCACGATAGGCGGCGCATGCTACTGCCGACTGTCCCGCTTTTCGAGAAATTGCTTTAGTATTGATATGAACCATTGTCATAATAAGCGAACCTAATGTTGGGTTTTTTGCACACCACGTCTTTTGTGGTGTGCGGGGTTTGGGGTTTCCCCAACGAAGAAGGATTCAAAATTAAGATAGTAACGAAGTGGATAGATTAAATTTTGAGTCGTTGCTTCGCCCTTAGTCAGGGGGACGCAACCATTAAACAATAAAATAATATATATCGGATGTCTGATGTGGTTGTGTTAAAGCATATCATAAGTGATTGAATGATGGTGAAGTCCTTGCTAGGGTTAATGATATATTATTTATAAGGAGAGAGACTATGTCAGTTACTAATAATAAAGCGCCTGAATCTATATTTGATAAACAAGATTCTAATAAGCTGAAAGAGCGTCAACGGTTAGAAGAGTTGAAACGCCAAACTAAGATTCAGCAGGTAAAGTTAGATAAGCGACTGAACAAGCAAAAAATTCTAATGGGGGCATTTTTAGGTCAGGTATTGGCAACTAAAGGTGACGATGAACAGATGATTCGAGAATACTTTGCTATTCACTTTCCAGATTTCTTAACGAGAAAATCTGATAAGTTTTTATTCAAAAGCATGATTGAAAGTTTAGGCGGTGATATAGGTTTAGGCGATGAAGAGGATTCATTTGAGATTCAACAAAAAGAGAAGAGTCAAAAAGCTATTAATGAGGAAGTGGAAATAAAAGTTGATGCTACGGAACAGGGCCAACCGGAGAAATTCGTGAGCACGACTGATAGGGGTCCACTAGATTTTTCTTTGGGTGAGACAGATTATTCTGATCAGGGCAGTCACCAAAATTATCATCGTTAAAAGCGTGACAATAAATATGGTATCGGCTAATAAAAAATAGCCAGATGGTGACAACTGGCTATTAAGGCAATAAATATCAAGCTCTATCGGTCATAAGAGAGGCCTTTTTAATCTAAAACGATTATGCTGCTTGGTCAGTATGAGCTGTGACCAACTCTATAAAGGCGGTTTCAAGGGTGCTTAACGTATAATCATCAATCATAAGACCGTCATCTAGCTGTCGTTGCACCCAGACATAAATCGCTTCATCATTATAAAGGATAGAGTCAACACCAAGTAATGATGCCAGTTGTACGCCCTGCTGTACTTGTAGATTTGATAACAGCTGAGAGGCTAAAGCTTTAGTCTGTTCACTAAACCAAGCGCAGCTGTTGAGCCGAGATAGATTGTTATTCATTGGTATTCTCCTGTAGATTATTGTGTATAAATAATGGATAAAATGACTTACTACAGGTCAAATTATACCTATATTTTAATCTATTGCAAGAGAAAATGACCTTCTATAGGTCTTTTTATACTTTTAAAGGTGATAATGTCTTATGAGCGAAGGTGTTCACTCAGGCGACTCACTGCTGTTCTCATTTATGATTTCATATAAATCACCAACATTGATTCTAAGATACGTGCATAAAGACTCGATGACATCTAGGTCAACTCGGGTGGCTTCTTCATGATACATGCGAGTAATGGTGCCACGATTGATGCCAGTATCCCTTGCGACATCGGCAATTTTAAGGCGTCTTTCGCCCATGATGGTCGATAAGTGACACTTCACCATAGTGATTTCCTCATTAACGATTAGTGGTTTTGATTGGTGAGCGGATTATAACGAATATGAGTGGCTAACGTATTCGTTTTAGTAGCTCGAATTGATATTCAATAGCGGCAATTTACCTATTAGTAGGCAGTTTATTATGCTGTCTTTAATGCAGGACGTCTATCATAATGGATAGACGCTAGTTAGAAAAGACGATGCTATTTTGACTATGAAGTATTGCTATTAGTAGTGATGTGATGTACATTTTAGTTATACTTATATACTTATATACTTATATACTTATATACTTATATACTTATATACTTATATACTTATATACTTATATACTTATATACTTATATACTTATATACTTATATACTTATATACTTATATACTTAATGCGTGCTACAGGGATCTGTATTTATGAAAGTAATCGCGGTATTAAATCAAAAAGGTGGCAGCGGCAAGACTACCATCGCAACGCATCTGGCTCGTGGCTTACAGTTGAAAGGCCATAGTGTTCTGCTAGTAGATAGCGATCAGCAGGGCAGTGCGCGTGACTGGAGAGCGGTTGATGAAGACAATCCGGTACCAGTGATCGGGCTCGACAGACCAACACTTGATAAAGATTTAAAAAGCGTCTCTGATAAAGATTATGTGGTGATCGATGGATCGCCGCAAGCTACTAGTCTGGCTATTTCTGCTATAAAAGCGGCTGATTTTATATTGATTCCAGTGCAGCCGAGCCCCTATGATATCTGGGCAACCAGCGATTTGGTTGATTTAGTGCAGCAGCGTATTGAGATGATGGATGGCCAACTAAAGGCAGCCTTTGTCGTCTCACGCGCCATTCAAAATACCAATATTGGTAAAGAGGTTGCAACCGCGCTGCTTGATTATAATCTTCCGGTATTAGAGACCAGAGTGATGCAGCGAGTTGCTTATCCTAATAGTGCTGCCCTTGGTAAGACAGTATTTGATACCGAATCGCCTAGTAGCAATGCGTTACAAGAGATAACCGCATTGGTCAGTGAGATTCAAATATTTTTTGGTGAGGAGTAAGTCATGAGTTTATCAGCAGGTCGTCCTAGTAAGAACGTTAAGGATCAATTGGCTTTATCGGATGTGACGGACAGTCCCAAAAAGACGGTACGTGTGAATTTTAATTTAGATGGAGATAAACACATTGCGCTCAAGCGGTACGCGCTTGAAAGCCGAAAAACGGTGACTGAGTTGTTGACTGAAATGATTGAGGAAAAATTGGTTGAGCGATAGGTATAAAAAATTCGTTTTTCTATACCTATAAAAAGGATATGTATAAAAAACTCAAAAAATTATACATATCGTCGAACGCTGTGCACCTTACTAGTATCATCAGATGCTTGTTTTCTTAAGACAGACGCAGAAGCAAGCTGTAAAGAAAATGCCCATGGCAAAACAAGCACTGTTTCCTATATCAGCACCATATAATAGAACCAAAAACGGTTAGCAGTGCTAAGGTATATTGCCCTTAATCAAAGCGTACTCAATAACGATTTAAGTTACACAAAACATAAGGGGCTTCTAGCCCCATCATTATTCCTATAGGATTTTTTATCATGACAAGTACCCAACAACGTGCGGAACTGCATCGACAAATTTGGCAAATTGCAAACGAGGTTCGTGGTTCAGTCGATGGGTGGGATTTTAAACAGTATGTGTTGGGGACTTTGTTCTACCGCTTTATCAGTGAGAACTTCTCTAGTTATATTGAGGCGGGTGATGAGAGCGTTAATTATGCCGCACTTCCTGATGAAGTGATTAATGTTGATATTAAAGACGATGCGATTAAGACCAAGGGTTATTTCATATACCCAAGTCAGCTGTTTGCTAATGTGGCTGCCAACGCGCATAGAAATGAGAACTTAAATACGGATTTGGCTGCTATCTTTAAAGAGATTGAAAGCTCGGCCAATGGCTACCCGTCTGAGCCTGATATTAAGGGTCTGTTTGCGGATTTTGATACCACCAGTAACCGATTAGGTAATACGGTCGCGGATAAAAACACTCGTTTAGCTGCGGTACTTAAAGGGGTAGCGGGCCTTAAACTGCATCAGTTTGAGGACAGTGAGATTGATCTATTTGGCGATGCTTATGAGTATCTGATCTCAAACTATGCGGCCAATGCGGGTAAATCAGGCGGTGAGTTCTTCACCCCTCAAAGCGTGTCTAAACTGATTGCTCAAATTGCGATGCACAAACAAGAGACGGTTAACAAAATCTACGATCCAGCTGCAGGCTCTGGCTCTTTATTGCTGCAAGCTAAAAAGCACTTTGATAATCACATCATTGAAGAGGGTTTTTTTGGTCAAGAGATTAACCACACCACCTATAACCTTGCACGTATGAATATGTTTTTACATAACGTGAACTACGACAAATTTAATATCAAGCTGGGTAATACACTGCTAGATCCGCATTTTGGGGAGGATAGACCCTTTGATGCGATTGTCTCGAATCCGCCGTATTCAGTGAAGTGGATTGGTAGTGATGATCCGACCTTAATTAATGATGAGCGTTTTGCACCAGCGGGGGTATTGGCTCCTAAATCAAAGGCGGACTTTGCTTTTGTGCTGCATGCATTGAACTATTTATCGAGTAAGGGCCGCGCCGCTATTGTCTGCTTCCCTGGGATATTCTATCGCGGCGGTGCTGAACAAAAGATTCGGCAGTATTTGGTAGATAATAACTATGTAGAGACGGTGATCTCCTTAGCACCCAACTTATTCTTTGGAACCAGTATCTCGGTTAATATCTTAGTGCTATCCAAGCACAAAACAGAGGGTAAGACGCAGTTTATTGATGCCAGTAAGCTTTTTAAGTCAGAGACCAATACCAATGTGCTAACCGATGCGCATATCGAGCAGATCATGACGTTGTTTGATACTAAAGAAGATACGGATTATTTGTCTGCAAGCGTTGATAACAGCGATATTGCTAAAAATGACTATAACTTATCGGTAAGTGCTTACGTAGAAGCAGAAGATACGCGTGAGGTTATTGATATTAAAACTTTAAATAGCGAACTTGAAACGACAGTCGCTAAGATTGATAAGCTGCGTGCTGATATCGATAAAATCGTTGCGGAGATTGAGGCATGAGTCAGTTAGGTTATATGGAAAAGCTACTTGATGGGGTTGAGGTTGAGTGGAAGCCTTTAGGAGAAGTGTGTGATTTCAAAAATGGTTTTGCATTTAAAAGTAGTTTGTTCAAAGAAACTGGGCTGCCTATTATTCGTATTACTAATATCGAGAGCCCATCCCAGATTCTGTGTAAGTATGGATCGGGGGTAAGCAGCAGTGACACAGAGTTTGGGAAACTCCCCCGCGAGACCTAACATTTACGGCATCTCCTCACCAAACCAAGGGAATGAAGTCAAAATGATTCTAATAACAACGAGAGGTAAGTATGAATAAGCAAGATATCATTAGCGAGTTGGCACCAAAATTAAATGTGAATCAAGATGAGGCAAGGGTTGTACTAAACTCAGTTTTGGATGTTTTAGCCGACTCTTTAGCTAACCTCGAAGAAAATGAAAGATTGAAGTTAGTAGGGTTTGCAAATTTTCAAAAGGTTAAGCGCAAGAGTCGTTTAGGTAGAAACCCTAAGACAGGTGAAGCAGTAGAGATACCTGAAAAGCTAGTCATCAAGACGACAATTAGTGAAAATCTAGTAGATAGCTTTCAGTAATTGCTCGAGGAGTTTTAACTTATCGGCGGTTCAATGACCTAAGTAATGGTATTGGCTTTTAGTATTGTATTGATAGTGTTGTTTACGCCACCCCTTGCTATAAGTAGTTCGCTAATATCAGTCTATTTTAGGTAGCCTGTTTATCGTTTAAACGGTCTGTTTGGATGGTTCCGTTGGGGTATACCAAAATTTCGCACTGGAACTGCCAGAGTACTATCGTAGAATCTGATACGCTAAAACCTAACTTGTATCGATATAATTTAATCCAAAACCTTAAAAAAATCAGTATTTAACTCTAACAACTCCTGATCCGTTTGTGCGGCAACGATAATACCTTCGCCAAATACAAACAAAGTGTCAGATTTCTGCTTAGCATTTTCCGCACTTATCTGTTCAAAATTATCAAGTAGCCATTTCCTAACCTCAGTTTTATGCTGCTTGGCTATTAAATGAGGTGAAGACTGTTTATCTGAATACTCTGCGCAAGCGTTGATAAACATACAACCATAAAAATCCTCTGATAACGTCCAGTTCTTGAGGAAGTTTAAGTAGCAAGTGGCAACATCTGCTACTTTCTCAATCTCAAAATCATCAAAGTCATTTTCTAATTGAGTCATAAACATCTGATGACGATATTTAAGCG
>NZ_JBQSVM010000071.1:0-7472 GCF_052376235.1 Psychrobacter sp. AOP7-A1-24
GCCTCGAATCACCAATGTTTACTATCATTGGGAATGAACCTCTGTTTAAGTCGCTACTAAATACCCTCTTAAAGGCTGAGTGCATCCATAAAAACTTAAAGATTTAAGGGTAAAATATTTGATATCGTCTAACTCTTCGATCCTTTCATCATCATACCTATAAGTGAAGCGTTGTTTGGTACCTTGAACAGTTTTTTTCAAATGTCAGGCTTCCTTTTGGTGTTACTTTGATCTCAATTGATTCTTTATGACCATATACAATGGCCGATAAAGTTCTACTGCTTTCCCTCGTAAAAATATTGAGTAAGGCAATCTCGATAGAAAGTTGATTCACTATCTAATCAGCTTAAAACCCTAAGAAAATGGTGTGATCTTTAATTCCTATTTATTAAAGCTGTATCGGTGCTGCAGAAATTCTCAACGGGCGAGCCGTCACAATGCCCAAACCAACACCTATTAGTCAACTCAAATTCTTTATTCCTAGTAATGTTGTCTTTGAAGATGTACAAGATGCTGTGATAGAGAATTTTGAAGCCAGTATTCGCGCTTTAGAGAGCGAAGGGGCAATGATCACTCGAGGAGTGAGCAGCGAGTTTAAAGAAATAGAGACTCTTGCTGCTCACCACGGTGCCTTGGTTGGCCCAGAAGCATTGGAAGTACACTGGGATCTTGTTCATTCTAAGCATGCGACCCAGATGGATCAAAGGGTGCTTGAACGTATAATTAGTGCGGAGAACATGTCCGCACGTGACTTAATTGTTGTCCAAAGAGAGCGCGCAAGATTAATTCAAGAAAACAGCCAAATTCTAGGTGATCAAATTGTGTTATTTCCCACTATTCCTATTACTGCACCTGAACTCAAACCGCTTGAACAAGATACTAATTTGTATGTACGTACCAACAAACTAATGCTACGTAATACAGCGCTTGGTAATTTTCTAGATTGGTGTGGTGTTGCTTTACCAAATGGAATAGACCAAAACCAAATGCCGACTAGTATTTTAATGTCAATGCCTAGTGGCCGAGAAAATGACTTGCTGGCGGCAGCACTTACTGTTGAAAAGCTACTACAGTAAAAATTCTAATAATTGCCTGATAAATAAGTAAAGAAAATATAAGACTTTTAAAGAAATAAAACTAAACTAAAAGTGTCAAAGGAGAGAGACATGAGTAAAAAAACTATTATATGCGGCTTCGGTACAGATGTAGATTCAGTGGCAGGGTGGATTGGATCATATGGTGGCGGTGAAAGCCCGTCAGACATCCAGCGCGGGGTTTGGGCGTCTGAAGTTGGTGTTCCGCGTCTGTTAAGGCTTTTTAAGAAGTATGATTTACGCACCTCATTTTTCGTCCCCGGCCATAGTCTTGAGACCTTTCCTGATATTGCTAAAATGATTGTCGATCATGGTCACGAAGTAGGGGCACACGGCTATTTACATGAAAATCCTATTGCCATGACCCGTGCTCAAGAAGAAGCCGTGATGGAAAAATCCGTTGAGTTGATTACTAAGTTGACTGGGCAAAGTCCACGTGGTTATGTTGCTCCTTGGTGGGAGATGTCTAAATCTACCCCTGAAATTCTTGCTAAATATAATTTTAAATATGACCATAGCCAAGGATACCGTGATTTCCAGCCTTTCTATGCTAGAGTTGGCGATGAATGGACTGTTATTGACTACTCGAAAACTGCGGAAGAGTGGATGCATCCTATGACCCATGGCGAGGAGATTAATCTGGTTGAGCTTGCGGCTAATTGGTGCGTGGATGATTTACCACCAATGCTGTTCATGAAAAATGTTCCTAACAGCCATGGATTTGTCAATCCACGTGATATCGAGCAAATGTGGCGTGATCAATTCGACTGGGTATATCAGAATATGGATTACGCTGTGTTTCCCTTCACGATTCACCCCGATGTTTCTGGACGTCCACATGTACTAATGATGCTTGAGCGTCTAATTGACTATATCAATGGTCATGAAGGTGTTGTTTGGATGCCATTTGAAGATATTGCTGCTGATTTCCGCACACGTTTCCCATTTGAAGGCGGTAAGCGTCCGGAAGTTATTTAAGCGCAGTATATTCACGGATTCACGGATCATCTTGGCATTGCTAAAAGCATTGCCAAGATGATATATAGGGAGAATAGCCATGTGTAGTGCTTGTGGAAATCCCGCAGCTCCTGGACATTGGACAGAAGCAGGTGCACAAAAGGGTGGTATTCGTCTTAGGGCGATGTTTAATCGAGTATCCATTTTAAAGCGAGTGCTGAAACCCTATGGGTTCTCAGTTTATGCCGATGGGGTGATCCCGAAAATTCAGCTGATATGTCCAGGTGGGGCTAGAGTAATGGTCAATAATTTAACCGAGCTGTGGGCCGAAGTAGAACGCCGTCAAGGTTCTCCAATCGACCCCTTAAGAAATCAACCAATGGCTTGACCTTAATGCAAATATTTCAGGACAATCGTCTTAATATCGTTCTATTAAGTGGCTATTTGGGTTCAGGTAAGACGACATGGCTGCGTCATGCGCTTTTTACCAAAGTGTTTGGCAATGCTCAAGTTTTCACTCAAGAAGCGGCGCAGCAACCAGTGGATGACTTACTGTTAGGTGAGGCGGTGAGTGTCACTGTTTTGACCGGAACTGCTGGTACTCCTAAGGGTAAAGAAGAGCTGATATCAGCATTACTTGAAGTAGCTGAGTCTCGAACGAGTGGCGGGTCAATCGGTTTAACTATTGATCAGCCTGATACTCTGATCATAGAAACAAGCGGCTTAGCTGATCCCGAAGAAATCATAGCTGCTATTAAAGAGCATCCCGTTCTGATCTATCATTTTGTCCTCAAAGAAACTATCATCATGGCTGACGCCCTACATTTTCATGTGGCGCTAAAGACTGACACATTGTGTGGTCAGCAAGTTTTATCAGCCGATCGTATTGTCATTGCAAAATCAGAGGAAGCCTCCGAGCAGTCCTTATCGAACCTAGTTTCAGCCATTGGCAAAATCAATCCAGCTGCATCGATTTCCTTATCCACATTCGGTGTCGAAAGCCCTGTACCTCGACTACCAGCACCGACCGAAATCTACGAATCGATTCTCACTAATGCGTGCGCATCAACGACTGTGGTTTCGTTGACGATTCCTAAAGAAGTAGATTGGGTTGGGTTTACTATATGGCTCTCAGCTTTGCTGCACGCTCGAGGTAATACGATCCTGCGGGTTAAGGGTGTTTTGCATACGGATGAAGGCGCGCTATTACTGCAGTCTGTACGTAAGGTCATGCAGCAACCTGAAGTTTTACCGCCTGAGAAAGGCGTCTCTAGACCTGGAGACATTGTATTTATAGGGGAAGGGATGAATCAAGAAGCTTTACTAGCTTCTCTATCTTCTTTTTTAGGACAAAGCTGAGTTACTCATGTATTCAGGTTCAAATATCATCTGCACTGGTATTGAAGCAAGCTGATTGTTAAGCCAAGCTTTAGGGGTATTCGCCCTAATATATAGTATTGTAGGTATAGCAAGTTATCTTATAGCTGTCTGCTCATTTGAGTAACATACCAAAACATACTTGTCGCCAATACATTAGGCATTCTCATAGTTAAGAGATAGCAAGAGCAAACTGCAACTTGAATTGATGCTATCTTTAAAGTCAATATAACTTAGCAAACAAAAAAACCCCAGCTTAGCAACTAGGGTTTTTTTGTCTGACTTCCTAGTTCTGCTAAATAACTACTATAATCGAATTTTTCGTCAATGACATCTGTCAACCATCTTAGACCCTGCTATCATTACCTTATTATAAAAATTTACACCTTCCAAAGTATCTAGGACTAATAAATGCCTGCCAGTACTACTAATAATATTACCCAAATAAATCAAGACGACATCAATAAAGCCGTATGGAACGCCTGTGACACTTTTCGCGGGGTCATCAGTGCCGATACTTATAAAGACTTTATCTTAACTATGCTATTCCTAAAGTACCTGTCTGACGTCTATCGCGATGAGTACAACAAGTTGGTCGAGCAGTTCGGCGACAACCCCGAGCTGATCCATGCCATGATGTCCAAGCAGCGTTTTGTCTTACCTGAAGGTGCCAGCTTTTGGGACTTATACGAGCAGCGTCATCAGCCGGGCAATGGTCAGCGCATCGATGAGGCGCTACACGCTATCGAAGAAGCCAACGGTACCAAGCTCAAAAACGTTTTCCAAGATATTAGTTTTAACACTGATAAACTCGGTCAAGAAAAGCAAAAAAAACGAGCTACTACGTCACCTATTAGAAGATTTTGGCAAAGACATACTAAATCTAAGTGCCGAGCGTGTGGGTAGCCTTGACGTGATTGGTAATGCTTACGAGTACCTCATCAAGCACTTTGCCGCCAGTAGTGGAGCGACGGCTGGCGAGTTCTATACGCCGCCTGAAGTATCTAATCTACTAGCGACTATTCTTGAGCCTGTGGAAGGTGATGAAATCTGTGATCCAGCTTGTGGTTCGGGCTCGCTACTCATCAAGTGCGGGGCAATGGTACGCAACAACTCAAACTCCAAGAAGTATGCGCTATACGGGCAAGAAGCCATTGGCTCGACATGGGCACTGGCCAAAATGAATATGTTCCTACATGGTGAGGACAACCACCGTATCGAGTGGGGCGATACCATCCGTAATCCGCTGCTACTTGATAAAGACGGCAAGCACTTATTGCAGTTCGATGTGGTGACCGCCAATCCGCCGTTTTCATTGGACAAATGGGGTCATGGAGATGCTAGCAGCGATCCCTATGGTCGCTTCCATCGCGGTGTACCGCCCAAGACCAAGGGCGACTATGCCTTTATCAGTCATATGATCGAAACGCTGAAATCTGCGACTGGTCGCATGGGCGTGGTTGTACCGCATGGCGTGCTATTCCGTGCGTCTAGTGAAGGCAAAATCCGTAAGCAACTCATCGAGGAAAACTTACTTGATACGGTGATTGGCTTACCTGAAAAGCTGTTTTTTGGGACGGGGATTCCAGCCGCTATTTTGCTGTTTAAGAAGAATAAGACCGATCCTGTCAGTGGTAAAATTGATGACTCCGTACTATTCATCGATGCCAGCAATGAGTTCAAGTCGGGCAAGAACCAAAACCAGCTCACTGAAGATAATATCGCTAAGATTATTGAGACGTATAAGGCGCGGGAAAGCGTTGATAAATACGCCTATCTAGCAAGCTTCGATGAAATCAAAGAAAATGACTTTAACCTAAATATTCCGCGCTATGTTGATACCTTTGAGGAAGAGGCGGAGATTGATCTTGATGCAGTGCGTGCTGAGCGTCTTAAATTAAAAGCTGAATTGGATACGCTAGAAGCAGAGATGGCAGGGTTTTTAAAGGAGTTGGGTTATGCCTTATAGCTTACTAGAAGCTAAGCCAATTGAGAAGCTATGTAAAGTTGTGGATTGCGAACATAAAACAGCTCCATATGTTGATGAATCAGACTATTTAGTAGTTAGAACGAGTAACGTCCGTGATGGTCAGCTAGTTATGGAGGGTATGAAATACACTACTCTTGAAGGTTATAAAGAGTGGACGTCCAGAGCTGTTCCAGAACATGGAGACGTACTTTTTACTCGTGAAGCCCCAGCGGGAGAAAGCTGCTTAGTTCCTAACGATACAAAGGTGTGTATGGGTCAAAGGATGGTGATGCTAAGACCTCATAAATCCGAAGTCGATCCTGTTTTTTTATCCATGATTCTTAATACTGAAAGAACGAAAAATGATATTTATCGTCTTTCAATTGGTTCTACAGTCTCTAGGATTAATATTGCTGATATTAAAAAGCTTAAAGTAGCTTCTCCACCCCTCCCAGAACAACAAAAAATCGCTAAAATTCTATCGACTTGGGATAAAGCGATTAGCACGACCGAGTGTTTGATTGATAATAATACCCAGCAGAAAAAAGCGTTGATGCAGCAATTGCTGACGGGTAAAAAGCGTCTGCTTGATGATGAGGGGAAACGGTTTGAAGGTAAGTGGGAAAGTAAGCTCTTTAAAAATATATTAAAACTTGATAGAGGTAGCTCTCCTAGACCTATTGTCAAATATATGACAGATAGCGAAGACGGTGTAAATTGGATAAAAATCGGAGATACAAAAGGTGAGGGTTTATATATTAACTCCACAAAAGAGAGAATTACGGAAGAAGGTGCTAAAAAATCACGTAAAGTATTTACAGGTGAAGTAGTTCTTTCAAACTCAATGAGCTACGGCAAGCCATATATTTTGAACATTGACGGATATATCCATGATGGTTGGTTTGTCATTAGAAAATTTGAGAAAAATATAGATGTCAATTTTCTAATTCAAATTTTAAGCTCAGAGTTGGTTCAAAGACAATACAAACGGTTAGCAGCAGGTGGAGTAGTTAGTAATATTAGTAGCGAACTAGTTTATGCCGTTAAGATCAACTTGCCTTCTATTGCAGAACAACAAAAAATCGCCAGCGTGTTAACCACTGCCGATAAAGAAATTGAATTGCTTGAGCAGCAATTGGCTGATTTACAGCAAGAGAAAAAGGCGCTGATGCAGCAGCTTTTGACGGGTAAGAAGCGGGTGGTGATTGATGGGAAGGTCGCTTGATGGATATAAATGATCTAGATAATTTTAAAGTCAAAGATAGAGAGATAGACATTTCATTTAAAGATGCGACTGGACGAGAGTTTGAATTTAATACTTTATACAAACTGCGAGATTTTATAGTCTCCGAAACAAATTTTTGGATTAAAGTTGAAAAAACTCTTCAACCAAATGAAAGAATAAATATTGAAGAGCCAGTTCAAGGGCATAACATTAGAATAGCAGAAACCCTTTTAGTTTATTCAGTAATTAGGGCTGGTTTACATTTCCAAGACTTAACTAAAAGATTCAATAGTGAATTAATAGAACTAGTTATTAACAATATGCATAACCAAGGAAACGAAGTAAACCTATTTGCGAACTCCATTGAACATAGAGTTCAATCAAATCATTATGAAACATGGATATGGTCAGGACATTCTTTCTGTACTAAAGGTATTGAGATTTTTAATGAGCTTGGAACAGTGGCAGCTAGTAGTTTTTTCGAAGCTTTTTTTGAGAAATCTAATTTTACAAGTTTGAATACGTTGCAAGGCTTACAAGGTGCTTTGCTAGCTTATGAATTTCAGATGCAAGGTGAGAACTATTTAGAAAATAGGACAACTCTCGAAGAAAAATCTGTTAATGAGCTGAAAAATAATATTCTTGAGATAAAAGACAACCTGTACGACGATGTGCTCAACTCTAAAAACAACTTTGTAGAATGGTTTACAGAGGCTGAAAAAACTTTTAAAGATCAAGGTATAGATCAAGTTAATAAGTTCGACGGGCAATTTAAAACTTGGTCTGACAAGATAGTAAATCTTGAAAACACTTATAAAGAAAAACTACGTTTAGAACCTGCTGCTAGCTA
>NZ_JBQSVM010000072.1:0-7195 GCF_052376235.1 Psychrobacter sp. AOP7-A1-24
AATTAAAAACTGCCGTTTTCAAATTAATAGTGATTACAAGCTGGCAGGTATGGCACAGTGATAAACAAAGTACTAGTGATATTGATATGTTTGATTTTTTTGCTTATAGGTTATAGAGTCCTTCAACCTAAAAATACGATAAATCAACCTGCAACCAATGCAGCGGCCGATATCGTAACGCAACCTGCGTTTACCTCTACTGATACTGATAACATCGATAATATTGATGGCATAACGCCAACCTACATTGATTTGGGTTCCACATCAGAGTCAGCTATAACTCCAGTATTATCAACACAATCAGCCTCAAGCTTTTCATGTGATGGCAGAACACATTGTTCACAAATGACATCCTGCGCAGAAGCAACTTATTTCACAAACTATTGTCCCAATACAAAAATGGATGGTAACCACGATGGTGTGCCTTGTGAGCAACAGTGGTGCAACTAATTCACCCTCGTAATATCTATTTGCAAATATACAAATCGCCCTAATATATACCTGATATAGAAAAGTAGATATAGAGGATTTTATGAAGAAAGGTACTGATAAAAATCAGGAGCTGGTGAAAATCCGTCTCGATAAATGGCTATGGGCAGCCAGATTTTATCGTACACGCACCCTTGCCAAGCAAGCGATTGAGAGTGGACGTGTACACTATGCTGGTAGCCGTGTAAAAACCAGCAAAGAGATTTCGGTTGGAGATGAGCTAACCATTCGTCAAGGCTCAGCGACCGCAATGACCGAAAAGACGGTCGTTGTTGAGGCGCTATCTGCACAGCGTGGCAATGCAACCGCCGCTGAGGTATTATATTCAGAGACCAAAGAGAGCGAAACGCGTCGTGCTTACTATGCCGAGCAACGCAAACTGGCCAACCTTGCTCGTCCTGATAACAAGCCCAACAAAAAAGAGCGTCGCGATCTACAACGTTTTAAAAGCAATCAAGACTAAATATATCTTACGCTCTCCCCTTGTAGCCATGTATTATATGGCCTCAAGTCCATTGCTAAATGACGCTATTGTTTAGTCTCCACCCTTGCCATTCTAAGCATTAAACGTTACGCTAGCCGCTGATTAAATCAATTGCATGCTAATAAAAGCCGCATTAATAGTGCTGGTCTCTTATAGCATGTTTTTTTTTGTAGAAGGTCATATTATGCTAATGAAAGCCTGTACTCCCTCGTCTGTGTTATTGGTATGTTTAGGGAATATATGCCGCTCTCCTACTGCTGAAGAAGTTTTTCGTCAGCAAGTAGCGATTGCAGGACTATCCATAAAAATAGATTCAGCAGGCACTAGTGATTGGCATGTTGGCAGTGCGCCTGATATGCGTTCGCAGCGTCATGCTAAGTCACACGGCTATAAAATCAACAAGCTGGTCGCGCGTCAAGTCAGTGCCAATGACTTTCGTGATTTTGATTTGATTTTAGCCATGGACGCGCAAAACTTATCTGATCTGCAAGCTATTAAAGATAGCATTACAAACGCAGAAGATAATTTGGCGACATTAGCTCTGTTCAGTGAAGAAGACCCGACATATGGCGGTGATGATGTGCCAGATCCATATAAAGGGGATAACGATGATTTCGAAGAAGTGATCGAGCGTATCGAATCAAGCGCACAAGCTTGGATAGAAAGCTGGAAAGCCTGCTAGCCATACCGTCTATATTTCTGCTACTCTTGCATCCGGTATCCTCTATAATATAGTTAATCCTCTATAAAAGAGCTACAGCGTTAACTTCGCTTGACGTATCACAGTTACGTCTGCACTCAGTTGCCTTGTATCTCTTTTAAATTGAATCAACTATCGCTACCTTATCATTTACTATCCTTTTGCCATATAGGCTATGTTATGACCCAAGCTTCACGCCTTGACCACAGTGCTCAGTCTACCATCACAACTAATGTTTCAGCGACTGCCTTAGTCAATGAGTCAATCGATTTGTCATATGACAATACTATGGCATTGACTTGTGTTACTGACTCTGTAGTGGTACTAGAGAATGAGGTGCAGCTTGACGACTTTATGGCAACTTATATAGAGGATACGGCAGACAAACGACCATTGTTTGTGCTATCTGGTGGTAGTAATGTTTTATTACCTACAGTGTTAAAAGCCATGGTGTTACAGCCAAAAATGCGTGGTATTCATCTGACCAATCAAACCAACGATTATGTTGATATTGAAGTGATGGCTGGTGAGAACTGGCATGACTTGGTCGTACATACGGTCAATCAAGGCTGGTATGGATTAGAAAATCTGGCGCTAATCCCTGGTCTGACTGGCGCGGCACCCATACAAAATATCGGTGCCTATGGTGTACAACTAGAAGACCGCTTACAGTATGTACGCGCCTATCATTTGGCAACACAAACTTGGCACTACTTATCAGCTGCTGATTGCCAATTCGGCTATCGTGACAGTATCTTTAAACGCACGCCAAACACATGGCTTATTAGCCGCGTAGGTTTCAGACTACATACTAATCCCACTAATATTCTAGCCAATTATGGCGATGTACAGACTGTAGCACAGCGTTATGCTGAGCAACGAGGGCACACGCAAGCGACACCTGCTGATGTGATGCAAGCCATTATAGATATTCGACAACAAAAGCTGCCAGACCCAAAACAGCTGCCTAACTGCGGTAGTTTTTTTCAAAACCCTATTATCAGTCAGGAACAGTTCACGGCGCTGCAAGCAACTTATCCAACTATCGTTGGTTATGCGATGCCTGATGCAACGGTAAAAGTCGCCGCGGGCTGGCTCATTGAGCAGGCAGGCTTAAAAGGGAACGGCATTGCACCTATTTTTACGCATAAACAGCAAGCATTGGTACTGACAAACCACAAGCCTCAGCAAGCCACGCAAGACGATGTAGCCATCGCGCAGAAATATATCGCTGCTACCGTCTATGAGAAATTTGCCATTCAATTGTCATGTGAGCCAGTTTGGGTAAATGCTGATGGCTCAATCGGATATGCTGAGCATGTGGCCTAAAAAATCATGGTCTAATCGGCCATTATCTAAACGATTATGGCGATATTACTTGCGGTTTTCTGAACGCATGGTAACGCTTTTTCGCATTATTAATATCACTTTTATACTAGGCTCCACGTCTGTTATCTTATTGATCATTAGCTTATTCACCCCACTGTTTTCGCAATCGATCGTTTATATATTTTCTTTACTACCGCTACCTGATACGCCTTCTGCTGCCATGAGCTCTCCACCTACCGCCTATGTAGTACTAGGCGGCGGTCTGACCAATGACCATAACAACCAAATCATTTTAAATCGTTATAGCCTCAATCGTGCCCGTACCGCTGCAGGCGCTTATCATGACTTACCCTTACCGATCGTACTGAGTGGCGCGGAAGCTCCATGGCTCGGTCAATGGTTGACGGAACACGGTATCGATGGACTAATAAGCGAAAATGCCAGTATGAATACGTGTGAAAATGCCCGTTTTACAGCCAAACGTGTTCCTCTACGTCATGTATATCTGATTACTGATAGCTACCATATGACACGTGCACGTAGGCAATTCGCCTTAAATGGTATCAATAGTACGCCACTCCCTGCGCCACTGCCAGTAAGTCGCGATTGGATAAAGCCAGCCCACAACTTAAGTCATTCACGACGAGCTGTCTATGAAGTCGCCGCCTATCTGCGCGATGTGATACGTCCACAGATGGACTGCCGCCATGCCAATGACGTGACTTCGCAGCAGCTATTGACCCCAAGAGGTAACGCCGCAAAAAACGCTAACGAATAAACGTTAAAGATGCACACCGTACCATTGAGAAACTTATTCTAAATACTATCGTAGCATCCACTATATTCGTGATGGGTGTATAATGATAAGAGACACAGTTATTTGAGAGATTTGCCATGCTCAGTATATTTTTATTAATTCCATTAAGTCTCATGCTGTTTGTGGTTGCTATTTGGGCAGTGCGTTATGCGGTCAAATCAAACCAATTCGAAGACCTAGACAATGCATCACAGCGTATTATATTGGATGACCGTCAAGAACGCCGCCAAACCATGCAGGCTCATGAACGCTCAGCGCCCGACCAGCAGCAAGATAAAACAGCGGGAACTGGTGGAAATAACGATAATTCTGACATAGATAAAGATGCCAAAATCTAATTCTATTTACCTTATAAATGCGTAATTTATTGGTGCTGCTTCATCAAGTTATACAGTACGAGTAGGTTCGCCCTTCAACATTTTTAGGAGACGCATTCATGACCATCGCTTTACTTGTGGCGGCATTACTAATGGGATTCTTTGGTTCACCGCATTGCTTAGGCATGTGTGGTGGTCTTGTGACTGCATTTGGTCTGTCTATGAAAGACGTCAGCCCCGCTAAGCGCCGTGCTTTAGTGGCCACTTACCATTTTGGGCGCTTAACGAGTTACGCATTATTAGGCTTAATCGCAGGGCTTATCGGTATTACCGTATTAAAGCCATTGATGATGGGTAATAGCACACCGCGTATTTTATTAGGACTGGTGCTGGTATTTGTCGGTGTAACGATGCTTGGTGCACCGTTTTTAACCAAACTCGAACGTTTTGGTATGCGCTTTTGGCAATACCTTAGCCCACTGCGTCAAAAGGTATTTCCACTTAATACCTTTCCGCGCGCACTCACAGCAGGTTTGCTTTGGGGCTTCTTACCTTGTGGCTTGGTATATGGTGCTCTACTGATTGCGGTTGTTGCTCATAATCCATTAAGCGGTGCTGCATTAATGTTCGTCTTTGGTCTAGGAACCATACCGATGCTAGTTGCGACGCATGAAACGGTCGGCTGGTTACGTGATAAGATTGGACGTTTTCGCTTGAGACAGTTAAATGGTGCCGTTATGGTAATTTCAGGCTTGGCAGTAGCGGTCGTGCCGATGGTTATGGCAAATATGCATAGTGGGCATGGCGAGATGAATCATGGTAGCCACGCTGCTATGATGTCTGATATGGACTCTCACGACATGGGTCAGATGGATCATGATATGGATATGACAGAAAACATGGATCATAATATGCAAGATATGGACAACCATATGAACCATAGCATGCATGACATGAGTAATGAGTCAATGGACATGAATCACCATGAGCATACCGAAATGATGGAACACGCTCAATAAAGTTGTTCATAACAGATACTATTAAAACTTAGCATATAACAAAGCTCTCAATACCATTTTCGATATTGAGGGCTTTTTTTTATTAAATAACAAACAGTTTATAGCGATTATTCCTGCCACTGCTCAAGCGTAAACTTAGTTTCTAAATGCTTTTCTAATGCTGGTATATTGAATGCATCATCCTCACTCACAAAGCTGATACTAATACCTGTCTGACCCGCACGGCCCGTACGACCAATACGATGTACATAATCATCTGGCTGATCAGGCAAAGTAAAGTTGACTACATGGCTGACATCATCGACATGGATACCGCGCCCTGCTACATCTGTTGCCACCAAGATAGACGCATGACCATCCTTAAATCGCTGTAAGTATTTCTCACGTTTTTGTTGAATGACATCACCTGAGAGCATCACGATATTATGCGCTTGACGCAATTTATGATACAAACGCTTTACTTGGTCTTTACGATTGGCAAAGATGATAACCCTCTCTACTGCTTCATCACTAATGATACGCTGTAAGGCATCTAGCTTTTGATCTTCTGTTAGCAAATAGAAATGCTGATCTACTAGCTCACTGGTTTTATGTTCAGGCTCAATCTCAACAAACTGAGGTTCGTGTAACCAGCGATAGGCCAAATTCATCACATCTTGGTTAAAAGTTGCAGAAAATAATAAGCTTTGACGATCGGTATTGGCGGGCATTCGACCGACTAGGCGCTTGATATCAGGAATGAACCCCATATCTAGCATACGATCTGCTTCATCAAGTACCAATACCTCTACTCTGTCTAGATACACCATGCCTTTATTAGCAAGATCAATTAGACGACCAGGTGTCGCTACCAAGATATCGACGTATTGACGTTCAAGCTCGTGCTGCTGAGTTTCATAGTTAGTGCCGCCCATAATACAAACGCTATGTAGCGAGGTATATTTGGTCAAAGCAATGCAGTCATCAAATATTTGCTGAGCCAGCTCGCGAGTTGGCGCCATGACCACAGCGCGCGGCTCACCAAGATAGCGTTCTTCATCATTGGTAAATGGACGCTTAAGCAAGGCTTCCATAATAGTCAGTAGAAAAGTCGCTGTTTTCCCTGTACCCGTTTGTGCTTGCCCAATAGCATCTTGATTTGCCAGTGTATACGGTAATATCTTTGCTTGAATGGGCGTCAATTCCGTGAAGCCTAGATCACTTACTGCACGCAGGGTCGCTGTTGAAAGTGGCAGATCGGTAAACGTTGTAAAATTGCTCAAAAAAATATCCTTTTAAATAAATTACTTGTCTTTTATTAATTATAAATAGGCTCATAATGAACCTTTATAGTATCAAATGTAGCGTTTAAACCGCAGTCAGTAAGAGTAGCTTTATTAAGTCTGTGGAAAATTATCAGACATATAGACATAAAAAAAGCCAAGCCCAAATTCAATCCTACCAAATATGCTGTAGTTCACTCAACATAGGTAAGATAAGATAGGCTTGACTTTGTAGTATATCAGTAGTTTGTACAGACATTATAACTAAACCGCTTTAATGTCTGAGCAAATTACTCTTCTGTCTTTCTGACTTCTTCAGCTTGCAGACCTTTGTCACCTTCTACTACGCTGAACTCAACTTTTTCGCCATCTTTTAGAGAACGATAGCCATCACCCTGAATCGCGCGGAAATGGACAAAAATATCTTCTCCGCTGTCACGTTGAATGAAACCAAAGCCTTTTGCGTCATTAAACCACTTAACGATACCTTGCTCACGAGCTGACATAATATTACTTCCTAAAAAAGTCCGCTTAGCCCTAGCTTCCTTTGCAACATTGCATATAAACAGGGTCTAAGATTATGAAATCAAAAATTAAGAGTATTACTCTACTTACCATTATCTATGTAGTGCTTTAATTACCTACATAGCGCTTGCATAACGAGTTCACCAAACTCACTTATCGTTATGAAAATTAATGATAGCAACAAACTTGCAATATTTATTGCATAAAAAATATCATAGCACGGGTTTTTAGCAACATAAAGACTTTTAATATG
>NZ_JBQSVM010000073.1:0-6912 GCF_052376235.1 Psychrobacter sp. AOP7-A1-24
CCAATACCGCCGCAAAATAACATGGATGCCCAAGAAGCGTCTGAAAACTCAGGTGTTTCTTCTGGGCGGCCTAGTTTGATCTTACCGATATCAGATATCACGATGTAAATCACAAACATTATGGATAGCGCGCCGAATGTGAGATAAGCAAAGCCAAAGTTATCTACTACAAAGCTGCGGGCTATACCTACCCAGGCCTTACCCTGCTCAGGGAACAGTATCAAAGGTATGGAGATACTAAAAAGAATAACCAGCACCATAAAGAAAGTGAATTTATCGATACGAGTATCAGGTACGTGGTCAGGTCGCCACTGTGGTACTGACATACCGACATCAAAAGTGCCTAAATGTGGAGGACTATGATGCTTTGATCGAGCCTTTACGTAATCTGGCAGGTATTCTTTTGAGAGTTTGCTTGTGTCCTTATTTGGATTTTGATCGTTATTCGTGTTGCTCATGTTATTGTCTCTTTATATTTGACGTTACTGTTTTAGCTACTCAGCGCTCCTAGAATTAGAAATTCCTTTTTTGTACATGTTGTATGGCCCATTATAAACATTGGGGTATTCAAAAAATTATCGTCGTCTACAGTGTCTGACCAGTTAGACAATACTAGGCAGGCACTATTGTATGATTATTAATTTAATCGTTATACCTACAATCAATAGTAGATTGACGATAGGTATAGTAACGGCAAATGGAAGATTTTGTTTGATTGGTTTCATATATCACCCCAATCAATAGGTTTTAGTTTTCCTTAACACTGGTCTTTCGACAGATTCATTTTCCCAATTTTATTTTTGATGAATTTAAATATTTATGCATAACTGTTAATAATTAACCATCTAATAGCCAATAGAGGGCGTAAACTTGTTAAAATAGGGCACCAATTTATCTATTGATGGATATCGATTTATGACCACTGCTGCTGCCACTCCTGCAATCAAAGAAGATCGCATCTTAATCCTCGATTTTGGCTCACAATATAGCCAGCTAATCGCTCGCCGTGTGCGCGATTCTGGGGTGTTTTGTGAGATGTTCCCTTATGATATCGATACTCAGCGCATCATCGACTTTGGCGCAAAAGGCGTCATCTTGTCGGGTGGCCCTGAGAGCGTCCATGCAGAAAACAGCCCACGTATCAATGACGCGGTGTTTGAGCTAGGCGTGCCAGTATTAGGTATCTGCTACGGTATGCAAGCGATGGCAGATCGTTTTGGCGGGCAAGTTCATGCCAGTGATATTCATGAGTTTGGTGCTGCGACCATTGATGTCACTGGTCATTCACAGCTGACTGACGGTATCGAAGACAGCAAGACTGAAGGAAACGCATCTAAACTCAATGTTTGGATGAGCCATGGTGACAAAGTCATCGAAGTACCTGAAGGTTTTGACATCGTTGCTAGCACGCCAAGCTGTCCAATTGCGATTATGGCCAATGACGACAAGCAATATTATGGTCTACAGTTCCATCCAGAGGTAACGCATACTCTACAGGGTCAAGAATTGCTTGGTCGTTTTGTCCATCAGATTTGCGGTTGTGCAGGTGACTGGACACCAGACAACATCGCTGATATGCGTATCGCCCAGTTAAAAGAGCAAATCGGTGACAAGCAAGTATTGCTAGGTCTATCTGGCGGTGTCGATAGTTCAGTCGTAGCTGCGCTATTGCACAAAGCAATCGGCGATCAGCTGACGTGTGTGTTCGTCGATAATGGTTTGTTGCGTCTGCACGAAGGCGATCAAGTGATGCAAGTCTTTGCCGAAAACATGGGTGTAAAAGTCGTGCGTGTTGATGCAGAAGATTTGTTCTTGGATGCGCTAGCAGGTGAGTCTGATCCAGAGAAAAAACGTAAAATCATCGGTAAAACCTTCATTGACGTATTCGCTGATAGCGCGCGTCAAGTGAGTGAGCAGAGCGACGGACAAGTCGTTGAATTCTTGGCACAGGGTACGATTTATCCTGATGTCATCGAATCTGCTAAGTCACATCAAGGCAAAGCGCATGTTATTAAGAGTCACCATAACGTAGGCGGTTTGCCAGATGATTTGGCATTCAAATTGATTGAGCCATTACGTGATTTGTTCAAAGACGAAGTACGTAAGCTAGGTATCACGCTAGGCTTACCTGCCAAAATGATCTATCGCCATCCGTTCCCTGGTCCAGGTTTGGGCGTGCGTATCCTTGGTGAAGTTAAGAAAGAATACGCTGACGTGTTGCGTTTGGCTGATGCGATATTTATGCAAGAGCTTGAGCGTTCAGGCTGGTATGACAAGACGGCCCAAGCATTTGCAGTATTCCAACCTATCAAATCAGTCGGCGTGGTCGGCGATGGTCGCCGCTATGCATGGGTAATCGCGCTACGTGCGGTTGAGACTGTAGACTTTATGACCGCTCGCTTTGCACATCTGCCGTATGATTTGATCGAGACGGTATCGAACCGCATTATGAATGAAATCGCTGATGTATCACGCGTGACGTATGATGTGTCGAGCAAGCCGCCAGCGACGATCGAGTGGGAGTAATCACTCCTTAAGTAACACTATTAGCTATAGAAAAAGCCCACGATAGCGTGGGCTTTTTTATGAGATTTTTAATACTAAAAAGTTATAAAAAATGGCTATCAACTAAAAATTACTCCGTCATCAAACGTGGTCCTGCACCTGTTTCACCCAGATCGTCATAAGGGTTAAGCAGTTTGCAGCGTTCCAGTGATAGGCAGCCACAGCCGATACAGTCGCTCATCATATTCTTTAGCTCAGTCAACTGGACAATCTTGCGATCTAATTCCGCTTGCCATCTGAGCCCCAACGCTTCCCAGTCTTTAAGCGTGATGCGAGTGTGATTGGGCAGCTCATCAAGCTCTCGCAAAATCTCATCTAAAGAAAATCCCGTACGCTGCGCCACTTGAATCAATGAGACGATACGGATGACATGCTTTGGATATTGTCTATGATTGGCGTTGTTCCTTTGACTTTTTATCAGCCCTTTACGTTCATAAAAATGTAGCGCAGACACCGCTACGCCTGTTCTTTCGCTGAGCAGACCGACCGATATCCAATCAGGCGTGAGTCTTTTTTGCATTTTTTTCTTGACCTCAACTTAGGTTTAGGTCGCACAATAGCCCTCATTCAAGATGAATACAAGTACAAACGCGCAAAAAAACTGACGATAAACATCATCATCTTTTCAGATTCTTGGCGCGTTATACTTTTTACTCATAATAACGCTATCTGAAACAGGGTAGGCAAACATAAGGATTTTACAATGAACGTACTTGCCTTTGGCACCAGCAACAGCCGAAACTCTATTAACCAAAAGCTGGCACGCTATAGCGCCTTGCAAATCGACGATGCCGATGTGACGCTACTCGATATTCATGATCTTGAGATGCCAATCTTTAGCGAAGAGCGTGAAAAAGAGAGCGGCATCCCACAATTTGCCCATGATTTTTATCAAGCGATTGGGGACGCTGACGCTGTTATTATTTCATTTGCTGAATACAATGGCTCATACACGTCCGCGTATAAAAACTTGTTTGACTGGGCGTCACGCATCGATATGAAAGTTTATCAAGACAAGCCAATGATTATGCTTGCTACATCACCAGGATCTAGCGGCGCGCAAAGCGTACTTGCTGCGGCTAAAGGCTCAGCGCCGTTCTTTGCCGCTGATGTCAAAGGTGCATTGTCATTGCCCAACTTCTTTGATAATTTCGATGTTGAGACAGAGCAAGTGACGGATGATGCATTTAATAAACAACTGAATGAGATTATCAATAAGTTATGAGACTTAAACAGGCGTGATAGGCAATAAAAAAGCACTCAACTTGGTTGGGTGTTTTTTAGTTTTAATGCTAGTTTTCGTTAGGGGTTTCGCCTGGTAATAAACCAGCATATACAAACGACAGACTATTAATTAAATCTGTTACTAACTTATCTACTGCTAACAATATGGTTTCATATTGCTCAATAGACTCATCACTCACTACTTCTTTGATACTGTCATATGACATTTGATCAGTAATTTCTTTTACCGAGATAGATTCTATTCCAGCATTTTCTATAGCTTGTAAAACACATAAGTTTTTATTGGAAAATCCAGCCTGATGAGCCACTTTATTTCTAGGTTCTCGTAGTTCGGCTACTACATTGTTCATTTCTTCTAAAATAGCAGCTGATATAGGATAGGAATTTAGTAGAGCTTTCTTGATTTTATTTTTACCATTTTGATTTTCTATCTTACTACTCTCCATCAAGATAGTTGAGCCAGCTAACAGGTATGATCGGTCAACTACACTAGTCAGTTTAAGTAAAAGGTTTTCAATATGATGAGCATGATGCTCGGAAAAATTATATTCTGAATCTTCATAACTTTTTTTGCGCAAATACTCCATTGTGATTGACATGTTTTTTAGAGCATTATCAATCTCATTAACTCTTGAAAAAATATTTTGAGCATATATTTCGGTGGATGAAGCATGGTAGCTACTATCACCATTAGATAGGGCAGCCATACCTTTCGAAAGAGAGTCGGTAACTAGTGGAAAAAATTGCTTTATATTAGGGTTCTCAGTATGGCTCATGATGTTCCTTAATTAAGTAAAAGATGCATAAGAGAAGACTATAAATAAAAGGCAGCACCTTAAAAGAGATGCTGCCTTTTTTATAATATTTGACTGCTAAGCAAAAAACCTATCTTTTCACATTCACCACATAACGCCCAACCACTTTGCTCGACATAAAGCGATCTAAGTACTCTGGCGTTTGCTCTAGTGTAATCTCTTCACCATAGCTTTCAAGATTAGGCAGTTTCATATCAGTGGCGACACGCTTCCAGATGGCTTCTTTGTCAGCCAGTGGGATATAGACCGAGTCGATACCCAGTAGCGACACTGCACGGGTGATGAATGGCATGACTGTCATTGAAAACTCAGCGCCGCCCGCTAGACCACAGCTCGTCACCGCGCCGCCCGCTTTGGTTTGCTTGAGCAAGTTAGATAAGTAGTCGCCACCGATGGTATCGATAGCGTTGGCCCATAGCTCACGGCCGACAGGTTTATTACCGATCTCATTAATGGTATCGCGATGACGTACTTCGCTCGCGCCAAGCCCTTTTAAATGCTCGCTTTGCTCTGGCTTACCTGAGAATGCAATCACCTCATAGCCAAGTTGCTTTAAGATAGCGATACTGATCGTACCTACGCCGCCTGTTGCGCCAGTGACAGCGACTGGACCATCACTTGGTTTTGCACCCATTTTCTCTAGCTTTTGCACACTCAGCGCTGCGGTTAGACCGCCAGTACCATAGGTCATCGCCTCTTTTAGCGTCAGCGTTTCTGGGCAAGGTAGCGCCCAATCGGCTGGTATTGATATCATCTGACCGAGTCCACCATCTGTATCCATACCGAGATCATAGCCGAATACTAATACTTCTTGTCCTTTGCTAAACGTGCCTGACTTATCACTGACGACCACGCCAGCAGCGTCGATACCTGGGGTATGCGGGTACTGTTTGGTGATTCTTTTATTGCCTGTGGCTGACATGGCATCTTTAAAGTTTAACGATGAGTAATGCACTTCGATGAGCAAGTCATTCTCTGGTAAATCACTGATATTGCGTTCTTGAATGCTCTTTTTAAATTCACCGTCGCTGGTCTCTTCGACGACTAAGGCTTTGAACGTTGTATCGTTTGACATAGTTATATCCTTATTAAGTTTTATTGTTTGTGTTTATTAATAACGGTACGGCGATGCTATTACAGCTTCGCCATAATTGAAGCAACACCGCTAAAAAAAGCCCACAGTATTATCTGATAAGTAATACAAATGGGCGTTCTTATACTTTCTAATACCACTGGTTTTTGCTCTCATCACGAGGCGAGTACAGGAATTAAGGTTTTAAAAGAACTTTACCTTTTTTACTTGATTGTACTTTTCCAGAGACGGCAGTTGTGATGTCATCTAGACTATAAATGGCTTCGATAGGTAGCTTTAGATCGCCATTTGAAGCGCGCTCTAGTAGTTCATCGATCAGACGTTGTTTGTTATCAAGGTCCATTTCTTGGCTGGTTTTGCTGCCCCAGAAGCCTTTCACAACCGCTTGCTTAAAGATTAAGCTGCCAGCGTCTAGTGCCATTGGCTTGCCTGACATGATACCAAATGAGACCAGCGTACCATTGCTGCCAAGTAACGACAGTAGCTCGTTGCTCGATTCGCCACCGACTGAATCGACAGCGGCTGTAATTTTGTCATCACCAATGATGGCTTTGACTTGGTCTTTCCAGTCGTCATCAGCAGTGACGACGTTGTTTTTGATATCAAGTGCTGTCAGTTCCTCGAGTGAGTCTTTACTACGCACCAGATTGATTGTATTCACACCGCGTGCAGCAGCGAGCATGGCTAGCGTTTTACCAACGGCGCCATTTGCTGCGTTATGGATAATCCATTGACCGCTATCGACTTCTAGAAACTCTAACAGCATCAAAGCAGACAATGGCATGGCAATCAGCTGTGCAGCCAGTTCGTCTTCGATACTATCAGGCATGTTAAATACCATACTGGTAGGAGCGACAAAATACTCTGCCCACGTTTCGTGCACACTGGCACACGCCACACGTTGGCCAACACTAAATTCTGTGACGTCATCACCTACCGCATCAATAATACCTAACGCTTCACTACCACCGATGGCTGGCATCTCAGGCTTATAGCCATATTGTCCACTCACGGTCAGCATGTCATGGTTGTGAATAGGGGAGAGGATAGTTTTGATACGGACTTCGTTTGCAGCTGGCTGCGGCATAGGACTGTCGCCCACGCTCAATACGTCGGAAGGTTTACCGAAACTGTTATGAATAGCACTACGCATGATAATTTCCTTTATCTATGAATTTATATATTTATAAGTAT
>NZ_JBQSVM010000074.1:0-6482 GCF_052376235.1 Psychrobacter sp. AOP7-A1-24
TTTTCGCAAGAGAGCAAAACAGAAATTTACGCCTAAGCCAGGTACCTTCCCTGGGGCTGACTATCCTCTAAGCGTTATCCAAATTGATCATACTCCTGCTGACATTATTCTTGTTGATGACAAACATAGGAAGCCCATTGGACGGCCATATATTACCTTAGCGATTGATGTGTACAGTCGAATGGTTACAGGCTATTACATCTCGCTTGACCCGCCTTCTGTTACCTCAGTCGGTATGTGTTTATCACGTAGTATTCTGCCTAAAACAGAATTGTTACTAGAGCATGGTATTACAGATGCTAGTTGGGATGTGTTTGGATTTCCCACTAAAATACATGTTGATAATGGAGCAGATTTTAGAGCAGAAAGTCTGCGCAAGTCGTGTATGTTTCATGGCATTGAACTTGAATTTAGACCAGTAGCAAGACCTGAGTTTGGTGGACACATTGAAAGACTGATTGGTAACGTAATGCAAAAGGTTCACGAATTACCAGGAACCACTTTTTCTAATATCAAAGAAAGAGATATTTACGATTCTGAGAAAAATGCTTCCATGACATTGGCTGAATTTGAGCAATGGGTACTGACCTATATCACAAAGGTTTACCACGAAACGACTCACTCAGCTTTAGAAACAACACCAAACGAAAAATGGAAGATAGGTATATTTGGCAATGATTACGAGGCAGGTACAGGTTTACCTGCTATACCATCCGATCCGCAAACGCTTACTTTAGACTTTATGCCGAGCCTAGAGCGCACCATTCAGCGTTATGGCGTCAAAATTGATGGACTTATCTACTATGACCCATGCTTAAACTCCTTCGTGAATGAACTAGAGGATAAAAGTAGCCAGAAGAAAACTAAATTTATCTTTAGACAAGATCCAAGAGACATAAGTTACGTTTGGTTCTTTGATCCATTACTTAAAAGCTATTTTTCAGTTCCACTAGCAAATCAAGCAACACCAGCTATGAGTCTTTGGGAGTACAAGTTTCTTAAGAAGCAGGTTAAAGAGTCTTCTGGCACTGTTAATGACGAGCTTATCTATCGTGCTTGGGATGATATGAAATCAATTGTTTCTGAGTCGCAGAGTATAACGAAGTCAGAGCGCAGAAAAGAACAACGTCGAAAATCTCACGTTAAATCGCAAGAGCTTTATGAGCCATTGAAAGAGCCGAAAAATGCTAATTCTGACACTTATCAATCTAATGCTATTTCAGGTATCGATGACAGTGGTTTAGGTTATTTTGAGGATATTGAATAATGAACAAATTACCGCATAAGCACATACATGAAAAATTCCGCCATATCGCTACGATGTCTAACGAGGAGCGGATTAAGTTTATCGATACTCCACGTTGGTTTGGTTACGATAAAGCAAATCGTGTCATTGAAAATATGCAAGGTCTGATGAACATGGTGCAACAGCACCGTATGCCGAACTTATTGATTATTGGTGATTCAAATAATGGTAAGACTACTATCATTAAGCAGTTTGTGAAACGTTTTGGTGATAGCTATATTGATGATGACTTAAATCTAGTAGTCCCTGTTATTTCTATTCAAGCACCGCCTTCAGCAAGTGAGAAGGACTTATATGTTGCTCTCATTGATGCCTTATCGTTGCCTTACAATATATCCAACTCAACAACTAAATTTCGCTATCAAGTTGTGCATTCTTTACTTGAGACTCAAGTGAAAATTATTGTTATCGATGAGATTCATTCAATGCTCACAGGTACAGCAAGACAGCAACGCCAAATCATGAATACCATAAAATACTTATGTAATCAGCTTCAAATACCAATTGTACTAAGTGGGACTAAGGATGCTGTCCGAATCTTGCATACTGACCCACAGCATGCTAGTCGTTTTGATGTCGCAGAGTTACTGCTATGGAAGAACGATAGAGAATTTAGAAAATTAGTGAGTACTTTTGAGCATGTTTTGCCTCTTAAAAATCCCTCTAATCTGATAGAGCCTACAAAACTCAATCTCATACATAGCATTAGCGGTGGCTGCATAGGTAATGTTAAAAGGTTAATGATCGAGTGTGCTAAAGAGGCCATTATTAACGGGACAGAAGAAATTACGATTAAGTCTATTGAGGATAAATCATGGTTACGACCAAAAAGAGGAATTCGCACAATTATTGGATAAAACCTTTGACCTTTTCAACCCCACTTTTAGAGGGTGAGAGTGTAGGCTCATGGATTATAAGGGCGTCACTTTCTCAGAAGTGTACTCTTACTACCTTTATGGGGTTTTATTGGCAACACGTAAATGACAGGTTAGATCGATATGATTTTGATAAAGGGTTTGAATACGTAAAGCCTGATGTTCACGAGGATATGGCTATATTGGCAGAAACGACGGTTGATAGGTTTAACAAACAGACTTTGACAAGCTTTGCTAGAGAACAGGGATTGATTTCACATAGTTCTAGCGCTTTAAAGTGGACACTCCCACTATCACGCAGACATCTATATGGGAGATTTGGACATCCATATTGTCCTGATTGTATGGCCGACAATGAAAAGTCTCATTTAAAGCTCCGATGGCGATTAGCTTGGTCAGTTTACTGTGATGAGCATCATAGGGTATTGCAGACAAATTGTCCTCACTGCGATATACCCTATCAGCCACTCTTAGCCAAAATTGAAAATAAGTATGGTAACCCTCCCAAACTTAAGACACCTAATAAATAGAATTAAGCTGCCTGATTGAGTTTTTGTATCGGTGTAAAACCGCCATTGCCCATGTTTGGGCGCTTATGATTATAATGGTATAACCAGTTTTCTGCTTGTGCGCGTACCTGCTCTAGATTATCAAACAGCTCCTGATTTAACCAATCATATCTCATGGTTCTGTTAAAGCGCTCTACATACGCATTTTGCTGTGGATTGCCAGGTTCAATATAGCTTAAGATGATACCTTGCTGTTCAGCCCAGTCTTTGAGCGCATTGTTGATGTATTCAGGGCCGTTATCGCATCTTATCTGCACAGGTTTGCCTCGGTACTCAATAAGCTGATTAAGACTGCGTATGACCCTCCCGGCCGGTAGCGAGAAGTCGACTTCAACGGTGAGTGCCTCACGGTTGTAATCATCAATGACATTGAACAGTCTAAAGCCACGGCCATCAGTTAAGCCGTCGTGCATAAAGTCCATGCTCCAGCTTTGGTTAATCCTATCAGGTACTGCTAATGGTATTGGTTTAGCACGTTTAATGCGACGCTTAGGCTTGATTCTAAGGTTGAGTTCAAGCTCGCAGTAGATGCGATATACCCGCTTATGGTTGTACGGCAGTCCTAGCACATTACGCAAGGTTAAAAAGCACAAGCCAAAGCCCCAGTTCTTGTTCTCATCAGTCAGTTTGATAAGTAAGTCCGCTATTTGCTGGTTCTCATCTGTTACCACCGACTTGTGATAATAACAGGTGACGCTGATGTTAAAGATACGGCAAGCACGGCGTATGCTAATGCTACGATCTTCAATATAGTGACAAGCCATCTGCCGGCGCCTTTGGGGCGCTACCACTTTTTTGACATAGCATCCTGTAGGATGTCGGATTTAAGACATTCATCAGCGTACATCTTCTTTAAGCGGGCATTTTCAACTTCAAGCTCTTTAAGACGGCTGATAAGTGTGGCGTCCATACCACCATATTTAGATCGCCAGTTGTAGAAGGTGCTTTGGCTGATGTTATGCTCACGGCAGAGCTCGGTAATAGGGACACCTTGTTCGGCTTGTTTTAGGATGTTGACGATTTGGTTGTCGCTAAAGCGTGTCTTTTTCATAGGATTCTCCTGCTGATGTATTCTAGCAGTTACTCTCTATTTATGAGTGTTCTTATTTATTGGGGGGATTACCATATCAAAGCGAAAAAAAGTCCGATTAATGTCAACATGCTCATTAACGTACGCTTGAACGATGTAGAGAAAAAAAATGACCAGACACTCTCCTTGCAACTGAATCATCTAGATTTAAATAAAGAATTTAAGATGGATACCCAAGCACTGATTTTAGCACTAGGCTACGAATATAAAACACCAGAATTTATCCATTCTATCTCTGAAAAAATCAATAGAGATGACACGGAGGGGCGTTATCAAATCGCTCGGAACTATAGCATAGATGATGACGAAACTATCTTTGTGCAAAATGTTGGCTTGTATTCTCATGGTATCTCTGTGCCGGATCTCGGCATGGGATGTTATAGAAACTCGATCATCATCAACCAAATATTGGGTGAAGAATATTATCAAGTAGAGAAAAAAATAGCGTTCCAAGACTTTCTACCCAAAGCATTACAATAGCCTTACTATAATAAAGAGAGCTTGATATGCCAAACCTATCGCAAATATTGCCAAATAATTATGAAAAAAAAATAGCGGACACAGTATATGGACTAAGGCAAATTCAATACCCCGACGATATGCCACTGATATATGACTGGATGCATAAAGAACACGTTATCCCGCAATGGCAATTAAATGAGCCGATGCCTAAACTACTGGCCTACTATGAAAAGATGATTGTAGACGACCATCAAAAGCTTTATTTCATAACGATAAATGGTAGGGCTGTGGGGTACATTGAAGTGTATGAAGCGGCCCGAGATCGTGTCCGTTTATATTATGATATTAAGGCGGCAGATATGGGCTTTCATATCCTACTAGGAGAAACGGACGTCGTCGGTAAAGGCTATGCTAAACCCATTATACGGTGCCTAACGGATTTTATATTCCAAAACAGTCGCGCTCGTAAAGTTATCGTAGAGCCTGATAGCAAGAATAAACCCATGTCGAAGATCTTGAACGCTTTGTCTTATGAGCCTCAAGGTGAGCTTGATATGCCCGAAAAAGTGGCAATGTTATATTTTTGCTACCGGGACACTTTCTATAACGCTCAAAATACGTCACCGGTAAGCGCTTAAGGCGTCATCAATGATAAAAAACGTAGGGTACAAAAGGAAAGCATGACGACATATGATATGTATTGTTTACCGCCAGCAGGGAGTAGCTCTATGTTGTATAGCGCTTGGCAAAAACTACTCCCAAGCTATCTTAATGTGATACCAGTAGAATATCCAGGCCATGGTATTAAAATGAGCACGCCATTATGCGATTGTCCAGACGTTCTTGCCCAAGAAATCGCTGAAAATATCAATCGAGACGTTAGCAAAAGACAGCACTCTTTTGCACTTTTTGGGCATAGTTTGGGAGCAGCGTTACTCTGGAAAGTCATTAATTATTTAGATGCGTCTACTCGCCCCTTTCTTAGTCTCATTATCGTCAGTGGTAGACCAAGCTATCAGCATACTCGGCATATGCCACTCAAGCATTTATTAACGGATGAGGAGTTAATTGAGGCATTAACGCATTATAACGGCACACCAAAAGCAATTCTTGACAACAAAAACACCTTATCTTTCTTTTTACGTATTTTGCGTAATGATTTTTTAGTGAACGATAGATTATTAGCAGACAATCCAAAGAAGACCACCGTGCCGCTACTGGCATTATATGGCGATGACGACACGGATATAGCTGACAAGACCAAAATGGATGCTTGGTCAGCTTATAGTGAAAACTGGCTAGGAAGTTACGTTTTTGCAGGCGGTCATTTTTATTTTAACAATCGTGAGGTGTGCAAAGAGATGCTACAAATAGTCACTTATGCCATTGAGTATACAACAACTACCATCTGATATATCGAACCGTATATAAGAACGCAGCATAAGTACCCAATATAAAAGCTGGTATCCGCCCAGCATTTAGTAATAAACCCCTATCGCCTTATTTTTTGAAGCCTATTTAAAATGACAAACTCTACCATCATTAAACCTATTTTAAAGCTTGCTATTCCATTGATACTCATACAGCTTTGCCAAGCCTCGCTCGGTATCGTTGATGCGATGGTTGCTGGACAATATAATTATAAAGATCTAGCCGCCGTGGGTTTAGGCAGTGCCATATGGACACCTGTCTTTCTTTTTTTTACGGGTGTGTTATATGTCTTTGTTCCTAAATTTGCCGCCCTTAACAATACTGTTGATACCAATAACGCCGATGCCAATAACATTTATCACGGCAATACACATATAGCGGCTCAAAAGCTCTTTTTACATGCCAAAAACGTTGCTTTTTGGCTGTCTATTATTGGATTCGTAATCATTGAACTATTAGCCTTTTCAGTCACTTGGTTTATTCAAGATGACGAGGTCAGTTTAATCACGAGAAATTATTTAATGTTTGTTGGCCTTGGGATGCCAGGTATTATTCATATGCTTATGTATAGAATAACGGGTGAAGGGAATAGTACCCTAAAACCTATTGTTTTAGTGAGCTTTCTACTGGTTATTATGAACGCTTGTCTGAATGTTATTTTTATCCATGGTTTTTTAGGGTTTCCTGAAATGGGTGGGATGGGATGCGGACTGGCGACGGCAGTAAGTGGGTATATCGCTTGTATGTTT
>NZ_JBQSVM010000075.1:0-6417 GCF_052376235.1 Psychrobacter sp. AOP7-A1-24
TAAAACAATAACCAATGCCGTAAATCGACTTAACTGCTGACTTATCATCCTTAAAAACTGCATTTCTCAAATCCTTCTAACTAAGCCTAAAAAATAGTCAAGTATAAGTTCAAAACTACTGTATTTCCAATGGGTTTGGGCAGTTTTTAGCCAACAATAAGTTGCTATTATGACAACTTTAACTATGATTATATTTCCGAAGTTTTTTGAAATGTTTATTCAACAGTCAAACGAGGTACTAGGTGTTGCAAACTCCATCAAATTTGAACCGCTTTAAACACCTATGTCTTGCGTTATTGATATTTTATTTGCTTTATAATTTGACGACTTTTTATAGCGTATCTCTATATACACGCTATCCATCGCAAATTCACAATCTCGCCACGCCGTTTGATAATGCCATTCCTTTTATTCCCGCTATGATTATTCCTTATAGCTGGTCGTTGGTTTTATTTGTTGCTAGTTTTTTCTTAGTGAGGACCTCTACGCAGTTATTTCTATTAACCTATCGCTTAATTTTGGCAACCATTTTTGCCTGTTTGATTTTCTACCTTTATCCTGCTCGATTCTCTTTTCGTCGAGTTGTACCGGATGATTGGACGCAGTTTGGTTATCAGTTCTTACAGTTGGTGGACAAGCCATTCAATCAGCTGCCATCACTACATGTCAGTTACGCCGTCTTGCTTGGGGTGTCATTATGGGAGGTGGTAGCGTCTAAAAAGAAATGGAGTTCAATCACTTATCGATTGTTGCTGACTGGTATATGTACATTGATAGCCCTGTCGACGGTGCTGACGTATCAGCATCATTTACTAGATATGTTGGGCGGAGTAGTGTTGGCAGTTGCGGTGCTTATATTGTCAAATCGTATCCGAAATGCACTGGTAATCAAGCATCTGACACTGGGGATGATAGGGTTCTTGTTGTTAGCGATAGGAGGGTTTTACCTTACTAATATGACTGTAATAGCGTTTGAATCTATAGAAACCTTAGCTATTATAATTGCGCTATATTGGTTGATTAGTTTTACGATATTAGCTTGTGCCTATCAACAAGTCACACCAATGCGGGATGCACGTTGGTTCCAAAAGTCCAATAATGGACGACTCACCTTATATACTTGGATGAAGTTTGCACCGATTATTATTGTTTACAATAGTATGTCATTTTTGGGCCAATGGTATTTTAGAGTTTTCTCCAAAAGTCAAAGGTATCCACTCACGGCATATGCTATTTACGATAAGGTCAATGTTGTTGCTTCACCTCGATTGACTCAGACAGATGTAAGTAGTCATTTAACATATTGGTTGTTTGGCCATACTTCATTAGAATGGCCGAGTTCGTTAGAAAGCAATCGGCCCTCAGCTCGTTATCAGATAATTGTTGTTGATTTGGCCGCTGAGATATCTAGCCATACTCATTACCTTGAAATAGCTGCTAAAGACATTATGAGTACGCCTGTCCATTATTTGTATTTGCCTTTATTGGATTTGCAGCCATTAAATGACGTATTGCTCCAAGACTATATCGATTTATTTAAGCGGATTGAGTCTTTGACGCAATCAGTGAAGCCGCGGGCGATAAACGCTGATAATGAGAACCAGCAAGAAGATAGTATTATTACGCTTATTAACTTCCATTGCGTGATGGGTCTGTCACGTAGCATTGGCGTGCAGGTTTTATATTTATTATATTGTGGTACGCTAACTGTCTATAACTATCAATCGTGGATTGAGCAGTATTATCCGCACGCGCATCTTAAAGACGCTTATCTGCCACAGTCATTGGTAGAAACTATGGCCAATTATAAGTCTGTCACGTATTCAACAGAGCCTGAATAAATGTCGATGTTAGTAGGTTTGCGTCTGCTGGTTTTTCTTTATTTGCTCTTTACCTAGCATTTACCTATTGATTAATTCCTATTCAACTATGGACGAATCTATGAACACCCTATTGCCATGCTTGTACTCTTTTCGTCGCTGTCCTTATGCCATGCGCGCCCGTCTCGGCTTACTATTTGCTGAGCTGTCAGTGGAACTACGGGAAATAACTTTAAAAAATAAGCCAGAGCAGATGCTAGCGATAAGCCCAAAAGGTACGGTGCCAGTACTGCAATTGGTAGATGGAACAGTAATTGAAGAGAGCCTAGAGATTATGTTGTGGGCACTAGGGCAAAACGATCCACAAGGACTGTTTGATAAACGCGTTTTATCTCAGGCCAATGCCTTAATTGCACAAAACGATAATGAGTTTAAGCACTGGCTTGATCGGTACAAATACGCCGATCGCCATATAGAGATGACGCAGACCGAGTATCGACAGCGAGGTGAGGTGTTTTTGCAGGTTTTAGAAGATTTATTGGCTCAAAATACTTATTTACTAGGGAACAGAGTAACCATAGCTGATATCGGCATCATGCCTTTTGTCCGCCAATTCGCCCACGTGGATCGTGACGTATTCTATAGTTTGCCTTATCCAAATTTACAACTATGGCTAAAAGATTGGTTGGAGCATCCATCATTCATACAAGCCATGACTAAATTTCAGCCATGGCAAGAAGGGAATGATATGGTGGTATTTCCTGCTTAATATAGTTGATTTTATATAAGCGTTATACGGCATTAGGTTCGCTTAACCTATCTAGCCTTAACAACGACCACTTTTTGTGCTGGATGTTTGTCTTTAACAACAACGACTTTTTTCGCTTTAGGTTGAGCTTTTGCCTTAACCACAGCAACTTGTTTGGCCTTAGGTTTTTCTTTAACGACCACTACCTTTTTCGCTTGATGTTTGTCTTTGACGATGACAGTTTGCTGCGCAGCACTCGCTGGCGCAATCATCGCAAAGCAAGTAGATACAGCCAATAGTGAGCTGATAGCGATATTTTTCATGTTGATGTTTTTCATAGTAAGATCCTTTTAAGCTGATTATAAGTAAGAGCAGTCATTTAGTGGTTAGAGGTAGATGAGTAGTACGTTGCTCTATTGAATAAGTAAATAATAATGGATTGCAGCGTTACGTACTTTTATGAAAGTTAAAGAAAGGTGACTTTTCTGGTGGGTACTTAACCATTGACGTGACTGTAGGCGCTTTGTGTTAAGGGTAGGCAGGTGAGTAATACTCTAGAGACGATACTTACTCAACTTCATCTGAAGTCATAGCTATGATACGAGGGGAATGGGCATTTTTGCGTAGGATGGAAAGGGTTTAAGCGAATAGAAGTGTATGTTTTATACTCTATTTAAAGAAGCCTATATTGGCATAGGAATATTTTATAAAGAAAATGAGGATATGGAAAAAATCGATAATTCATATAATCCTGAAATAGTTTATTACTTGTTTGGTGTAATCATTCATTACGCAAATACTAATTCATAACATCACATAACACGCTGCTTAAACGGAAGAATAAATATGGAATTATGCATTATTTGTATTAGAGAGAACCCAATAACAGCAGATAATCCGTTAACTCAAGAGCACATTATCCCTGAATTTATTGGTGGTTCATTAGCGAAGAAAAACGTATGCAAAAGTTGTAATAGTTCAATGGGGACAGGGTTTGAAGGCGCATTAGCAAATAGTCTTTTTTATAAGTTACCAAGATTTATTCATAATATAAAAGGAAAAAAGCAGTCTTTAGAAAATCCATTTACGGGTGTATACGATCATGAAGAGGTTGGGCGTTTTCGAGTTAACAAAAATGGTGACCTTACGGTTATACCTGATATAACTATTGAGCAGCTTGATGATGGCTTTGCTGTGAATATGTCTATCGATAAGTCTGAATTTGAAAAAGCAAAACCCTTGCTCGAAAAAAAGATTTTAAGACATCTTAAGTCACAAGATAGAGAGATTAATAAGGCCAAAATATCTAAGGGTGTGGATAAAATTTTAGAGAAGGCGAGCCAAAAGCATAACAAAGTTGATAGTCCTGAAATTAAAGGAAGAATATTAATAGATATTGATGCTCAAATAATGCTCTACTCTAAAATTGCTTATGAGCTCGCTGTTTTTCATTTTGGTGACTCTTATATTACAGATCCAATAGCTGATAAATTAAGAGTTATGCTTAAAACTCAAACTCCCGATAATACTCTTAGAGGCCAGTTCCTTGCTGAGGATGATGGATATAATAATTTCTTTGATAGTGAAAATCACTGGGTCATGTTTATTAAATCAGCATGTTTTATTCAGTTGTTCGGTTTTCCAGCTGTAGTAATGTATGCGGAAGAAGGGTCAAAATTTCAGGCAGAAGAAGGAGTCGTTTACAAATTTTGCTATAAATCGCAGAAGTATGAGGTAATTTCGCTTATAGAGCATTTATCAGGTCTAACAAGGCCGTCGATTTGACCTTATTACACTACGCGCTTCAGTTGCAAATTATGGTAAGCGATGATTTTTCGGATAATTGCGGTAACAACAAGGCTTAAGTAGTTTAAAATTTTTTAGCGGGTGTTTTTTTATATCACGTTTCACTACTAAATTTTTGCTGAAATTTTTTTGCAAGACATAGGGTTGCTCGATAGCAGCTACTTTTGGACAGGGTTATGGGCAGTTGAACTTAGTCTTGTAACTCGGCAAAATTGCTTGTGATTATATTGAGTATAGCAGGGTTTTATACCCTGCGTTATGTTAGCTTGAGTTGATTGTCGGTTACTAATAGCTTTCTTTCTACGTGCTATAACCGATATTGAAGGCAAATTTGTAATTAGAGGCAAGTACTAACTAATATACAAATTACTCTCAATCATATTTTTCATATGCAGTAGACGGGGGGCAATGTCTTCTTCTAGCTTGGTACGACTCAGAATAAAACTGGGTGCGCCGCAGTTAAAAGTAAGCAAGCCTTCCGTCGGATGCATCAGCGCAATAGCCACCGCATTGACGTCTTTTTGCCATTCACTAATCGAGAAACAATAGCCGTACTCTTCGTAATCTTGAAAGGCTTTATCTAATCCTCGTCTGATTTTGAGCCAATCATCTTTATACTTACTACGAATCGCATTCAAAATAAACTCTTGCTCAGCAGGTGGCATACTTGCCAAGCAGGCTCTGCCCATCGAGCTTAAATGAATAGGCAGGTAAGAGCCGACATTGCGTTGCATGGTGGTGGTGCCTGTACCTTGTACAACGTTTAGATACACCATCATGAGTCGATCACGAGTAGCCATGGCTACAGCACTATTGGCATAGTCTGCCAACTCTTCCATATAAGGAGTGGCAAGGTTATTGATAGAGATGTTGGTCATCATCGTATAGCCAAAACCAAGTACGCCTGTAGAAAGCTGGTACTTACTGCTATTGGTAGACTGTTTTAGATAGCCTAATTTGACTAAGGTATAAGTCAGACGCGTAATGGTCCCTTTAGGTAGTCCTGTCAGCTGACTTAAGTCTTGATTGCCTAGATAAGGGCGTTGCGGGGTAAAGCAGCGTAGCAGCTCCAGCCCTCTAGCCAGCGCGGTGACAAACTGTCTGTCGTTTTTATCGCGCATCTCTGCAATAGGCTCTAACAATTCGATATGCATCTCAGTATTAGTATCTTCATTGGCAAGGGTATCATTCGTCATATGCAGTCTACTATTCCCAATTAAGTCCGTACAAACATCATAATTTCACTACCTAGCGTATCTATGAGCCAATACAAGAGCTTATATTGATTCTTACAATGGCTGATAGTATAAGTCTATAGTCATGTGCTGAGGGCAGTTTACCCCTTCAATTATACTATAATAAGTTATCATTGAACGCTCAGCATAACACGATATGTATAGATTGTTTCGCTATGCGGTATAAGTGGTAGCGACATAAGCTAGTAAAGAGGGTCACTAAAGTGTCCGCTAAAGGCGTCACTAAATGTGCTTCTAAAATCAAAGTGCGCCTAAGCTTGTTGCGGGTCATACTGCTTTTCTTTAATAAATAGCGTTGGGATAAGGCCACATAAGAAATAAGCACCTGCCATCAATAGCAGACCGGCACCAATAGAGTTGTGCATCGCCATGTATCCAATAGCTACAGGGGCAATCACAGAACCTAGGCGACCGATATTAAATGCGCCGCCAATGGCAGTACCTCGAATAGCAGTAGGGAAGCTTTCGGTTAAATAAGTGGCGTTGATCGCATAAGGAATACCATATAAGAAACCAAAGGTGATCATGAGCCAACCAATGTTTTCTGGAGTATGCATATAGACTAATATCGGGATAAAGAGTGCGGTACCCATTGTGCCAAAGGCAAAGACGATTTTGCGACCAATCTTATCTGCCATATATCCTGCGACTACTTTGGCAAACATCATGGTCAAATACGTACCCGCCATATATAGCGCCATTTCTTTAAACTTAATCCCAAGCTCGGTCTCTAGGTAAGAAGGGAGCCAGTTGCTCACGCCAAAATAACCGAACAATAGCAGCCCTG
>NZ_JBQSVM010000076.1:0-5511 GCF_052376235.1 Psychrobacter sp. AOP7-A1-24
GGGGGTTAGATATGAGTCTGTTTATAGTTTTACTTATTTGACTAAGTATCACTTAACCTAACTGAATCAAGGTTAAAGGTGATATCGAAATGTTCTGTCTGTGACAGATTAATTAGTCTTGTATACAAACCACTTGGGTGTTGTATGGTCAAGCCAAACGAGCAATTAGTACAGGTTAGCTACACGCATCACTGCGCTTCCACACCCTGCCTATCAACGTCCTAGTCTTGAACGGCTCTTTAGGGAAATCTAATCTTGAGGTGGGCTTCCCGCTTAGATGCTTTCAGCGGTTATCCCATCCGAACGTAGCTACCGGGCAATGCCATTGGCATGACAACCCGAACACCAGTGGTTCGTCCACTCTGGTCCTCTCGTACTAGGAGCAGATCCTCTCAAATTTCCAACGCCCACGGTAGATAGGGACCGAACTGTCTCACGACGTTCTAAACCCAGCTCGCGTACCTCTTTAAATGGCGAACAGCCATACCCTTAGGACCTGCTTCAGCCCTAGGATGAGATGAGCCGACATCGAGGTGCCAAACACCGCCGTCGATATGAACTCTTGGGCGGTATCAGCCTGTTATCCCCAGAGTACCTTTTATCCGTTGAGCGATGGCCCTTCCATACAGAACCACCGGATCACTAAGACCTACTTTCGTACCTGCTCGACTTGTGGGTCTCGCAGTTAAGCGCGCTTTTGCCTTTATACTCTACGACCGATTTCCGACCGGTCTGAGCGCACCTTCGTACTCCTCCGTTACTCTTTAGGAGGAGACCGCCCCAGTCAAACTACCCACCATACATTGTCCTCGGTATTGTTATACCTGAGTTAGAACCCCAACATGACCAGGGTGGTATTTCAAGATTGGCTCCACCAAGACTAGCGTCTCGGCTTCAAAGCCTCCCACCTATCCTGCACAAGTCAGGTCAAAGTTCAATGTAAAGCTGTAGTAAAGGTTCACGGGGTCTTTCCGTCTAGCCGCGGGTACACAGCATCTTCACTGCGATTTCGATTTCACTGAGTCTCTGCTGGAGACAGCGCTGCCATCATTATGTCATTCGTGCAGGTCGGAACTTACCCGACAAGGAATTTCGCTACCTTAGGACCGTTATAGTTACGGCCGCCGTTTACTGGGGCTTCGATCAAGAGCTTCGCTTACGCTAACCCCATCAATTAACCTTCCAGCACCGGGCAGACATCACACCCTATACGTCCACTTTCGTGTTTGCAGAGTGCTGTGTTTTTAATAAACAGTTGCAGCAGCCTGGTATCTGCGACTGCCAACAGCTCAAGGAGCAAGTCCTATCACCATCAACAGCGTACCTTCTCCCGAAGTTACGGTACCATTTTGCCTAGTTCCTTCAGCAGAGTTCTCTCAAGCGCCTTGGTATTCTCTACCTGATCACCTGTGTCGGTTTAGGGTACGATTCGTTTATAACTATTGCTTAGAAGCTTTTCCTGGAAGCATGGTATTTGCCACTTCGTCCTACAAGTAGGACTTGCTATCAGATCTCGGTATAAAATAGCCCGGATTTACCTAAGCTATAAACCTACATCCTTTCACCTGGACAACCAACGCCAGGCTGACATAACCTTCTCCGTCCCTCCATCGCATTATAAACAAGTATCGGAATATTAACCGATTTCCCATCGACTACGCCTTTCGGCCTCGCCTTAGGGGTCGACTCACCCAGCCCCGATTAACGTTGGACTGGAACCCTTGATCTTCCGGCGTGCGAGCTTTTCACTCGCATTATCGTTACTCACGTCAGCATTCGCTCTTGTGATACCTCCAGCATGCTTTACAACACACCTTCACAGGCTTACACAACGCTCCCCTACCACTTGAAAACAAATTCAAATCCGCAGCTTCGGCTCCTAGTTTGAGCCCCGTTACATCTTCCGCGCGGGCCGACTCGACTAGTGAGCTATTACGCTTTCTTTAAAGGATGGCTGCTTCTAAGCCAACCTCCTAGCTGTCTATGCCTTCCCACCTCGTTTCCCACTTAACTAGGAATTTGGGGCCTTAGCTGGCGGTCTGGGTTGTTTCCCTCTCCACGATGGACGTTAGCACCCACCGTGTGTCTCCCGGATATCACTCATCGGTATTCGGAGTTTGCATCGGTTTGGTAAGTCGGTATGACCCCCTAGCCGAAACAGTGCTCTACCCCCAATGGTGTTCGTCCGAGGCGCTACCTAAATAGCTTTCGGGGAGAACCAGCTATCACCGAGTTTGATTAGCCTTTCACCCCTATCCACAAGTCATCCCCTGGCTTTTCAACGACAGTGGGTTCGGTCCTCCGGTGCCTGTTACGGCACTTTCAACCTGCTCATGGATAGATCACTCGGTTTCGGGTCTATACCCTGCAACTAGACGCCCTATTAAGACTCGGTTTCCCTACGGCTCCCCTAAACGGTTAACCTTGCTACAGAATATAAGTCGCTGACCCATTATACAAAAGGTACGCGGTCACCCAACAAGTGGGCTCCCACTGCTTGTACGCACACGGTTTCAGGTTCTATTTCACTCCCCTCACAGGGGTTCTTTTCGCCTTTCCCTCACGGTACTGGTTCACTATCGGTCAGTCAGGAGTATTTAGCCTTGGAGGATGGTCCCCCCATCTTCAAACAGGATTTCTCGTGCCCCGCTCTACTTAATATGTTAACGCTAATGTTTCGAATACAGGACTATCACCTACTACGGTCAGCTTTCCCACGCTGTTCTTCTACATTAGCACTAATCGGCTTCTCCCCGTTCGCTCGCCGCTACTAGGGGAATCTCAATTGATGTCTCTTCCTAAGGGTACTGAGATGTTTCACTTCCCCTCGTTCGCTTCCTAATAAATTAGGATAGCTAGCTTATGCTAGCTGGGTTTCCCCATTCAGAAATCTCCGGATCACAGGATATTGCCGCCTCCCCGAAGCTTATCGCAGGCTGTCACGTCTTTCATCGCCTCTGACTGCCAAGGCATCCACCATGTGCGCTTCATTACTTGACCATACAACCCCAAGTAGTCTTTCGACTTCTAAGTGTCATACAATCTAATTATGATAACGATATCACCTAATTTTATACGCTTGATTCAGTTCTCTTTACTTTTTTAGCAACCAACCCCTGGGATAACAACTGATGTCGTTAAGAGGTCGATTACTAAGGTTAGGAAGTGCGCGTGAACACGCGCTTCCTAACCCAGACTCATATCTATGTTTTTAAATAGTCTCTATGCTCTCGTCGAGTCACAGATTCTGTATAAAACAGAAAGAAGTAATCAATCACAATCACTTGTTTCTATTTAATACCTATTTTATTTATCTAGCACCTAAAGCTTACTTAAACCGTCTTAGTAGTGGTGGAGCCAAACGGAGTCGAACCGTTGACCTCCTGCGTGCAAGGCAGGCGCTCTACCAACTGAGCTATGGCCCCATTGTAAAATGGTGGGTCTAGGTGGACTTGAACCACCGACCCCCGCGTTATCAACACGGTGCTCTAACCAGCTGAGCTACAGACCCTAATACGTTTGTCAAAAACGTAAGCTTAAACTAAAGAACAACTTGTTGTGAATTCTTGCTGACCGAATGCGTCTATAAGGAGGTGATCCAGCCGCAGGTTCCCCTACGGCTACCTTGTTACGACTTCACCCCAGTCATCAACCACACCGTGGTGAACGCTCCCCCGAAGGTTAAGCTATCCACTTCTGGTGCAATCAACTCCCATGGTGTGACGGGCGGTGTGTACAAGGCCCGGGAACGTATTCACCGCGGCATTCTGATCCGCGATTACTAGCGATTCCTACTTCATGGAGTCGAGTTGCAGACTCCAATCTGGACTACGATAGGCTTTTTGAGATTCGCATCACATCGCTGTGTAGCTGCCCTCTGTACCTACCATTGTAGCACGTGTGTAGCCCTGGTCGTAAGGGCCATGATGACTTGACGTCGTCCCCGCCTTCCTCCAGTTTGTCACTGGCAGTATCCTTAGAGTTCCCGGCTTAACCCGCTGGTAACTAAGGACAAGGGTTGCGCTCGTTGCGGGACTTAACCCAACATCTCACGACACGAGCTGACGACAGCCATGCAGCACCTGTATTCTAATTCCCGAAGGCACTCCCGCATCTCTGCAGGATTCTAGATATGTCAAGACCAGGTAAGGTTCTTCGCGTTGCATCGAATTAAACCACATGCTCCACCGCTTGTGCGGGCCCCCGTCAATTCATTTGAGTTTTAACCTTGCGGCCGTACTCCCCAGGCGGTCTACTTATTGCGTTAGCTGCGTCACTAAGTCCTCAAGGGACCCAACGACTAGTAGACATCGTTTACGGCGTGGACTACCAGGGTATCTAATCCTGTTTGCTACCCACGCTTTCGAGCCTCAGTGTCAGTATGATGCCAGGAAGCTGCCTTCGCCATCGGTATTCCTTCAGATCTCTACGCATTTCACCGCTACACCTGAAATTCTACTTCCCTCTCACCTACTCTAGCCTAACAGTTTCAGATGCAGTTCCCAGGTTAAGCCCGGGGATTTCACATCTGACTTATCAAGCCACCTACGCTCGCTTTACGCCCAGTAATTCCGATTAACGCTTGCACCCTCTGTATTACCGCGGCTGCTGGCACAGAGTTAGCCGGTGCTTATTCTGCAGCTAATGTCATCGTCCGTGGGTATTAACCACGGAGTCTTCTTCACTGCTTAAAGTGCTTTACAACCAAAAGGCCTTCTTCACACACGCGGCATGGCTGGATCAGGGTTTCCCCCATTGTCCAATATTCCCCACTGCTGCCTCCCGTAGGAGTCCGGGCCGTGTCTCAGTCCCGGTGTGGCTGATCATCCTCTCAGACCAGCTACAGATCGTCGCCATGGTAGGCCTTTACCCCACCATCTAGCTAATCCGACTTAGGCTCATCTAATAGCGAGAGCAACAAGTTGCCCCCTTTCTCCCGTAGGACGTATGCGGTATTAATTCGAGTTTCCCCGAGCTATCCCCCACTACTAGGTAGATTCCTAAGTATTACTCACCCGTCCGCCGCTCGACGCCTAGGAGCAAGCTCCTATCGTTTCCGCTCGACTTGCATGTGTTAAGCCTGCCGCCAGCGTTCAATCTGAGCCATGATCAAACTCTTCAGTTTAATCTTGCTATGAAGCTCTTTAAAGAAGCTTCTAAACTTGGCTCATCTAATCTGGCAAAATCGCTAAAAATTATGTTCGTAATGAATTAACTTTGAGTTTTTCTGCTGTCTTAAATGATAATTTTTATAGTTAATAATCTTTCCGAAAAGAAAAGATAGTCAACTTTATTTTTTAGCATTCTGAATCAGCAAAAATCCACACAAGTTGTTCTTTAGTTATGCTTTTAAATAATGTCTGACACTGTCGTCCAGTGCTAGTTTTTTCAAACTAAATATTCAAGCCAATGTGGCTTATCCTATTTAGCGAGCTGACCATCATATCATCTTTTAATATTCTGTCAAGCTTCTTTTGTAATTTGTTTCAACAAGTTAACTGGGTTAGTTAT
>NZ_JBQSVM010000077.1:0-5499 GCF_052376235.1 Psychrobacter sp. AOP7-A1-24
TGAATGATTAATAAAAAGCTGTTTAACGGCTCATAATAGAACTAAATCATCATAAACCTAGCTATTAACCGCACGAACCATTGCTTAAACAATGCTCCGAACTAATTCTTGTATCCGTTATTATACGCTGACTTGTCTTAAATAGTCATACATCTCTCAATCGAAATCAAATTCTCTCTAACTAGTAGATATAAATCTCAATTGATTATAATCTTTCTTATAACCGTATAATTATCTTGATATGCAAGGTCGCGATATTAGCTGACCGACATCATTAAACAATCTATAAAATCCGTTAACATATGGAATAGCAGTCCAGTTACAATGATATTAAAAGGCTTACGAAGAAAGAGTAAAACAAAATACACTAGCATTGCATAATAAGTATGTAACGGATGAAAGTTAATGCTACATCTATTTGCCTGAAATATTGGATTTGCTACCAAATGATCTATATCAACTAACATGGTCGCAAGCAAAATCAGATATGCTTTTTTCCACTCTTTTCTAAAAAACGCAATTGCAATAAAAAGAGGAAAACCAAAGTGCAAAAAGTAATGTATTAATGTCTGCATACTAACCTATTAGTTTTAGTCTTCTCTATATAAGACCATAAAAACCAATATTTATTAATATACTGACAGCACTAAAAGGCAACACCTCAGTGTCACCTTTGAATCATTGTCTATCGCACTACTGTTATATATTTCAATATTCTATAATTTCGATATCGACGCAAAGTTATATAAATAGCAAAGCAAGCATAAAAGGTATAAACAATAAATGGAGCTCATATCGAGAATTGAACTCGAGACCTCTCCCTTACCAAGGGAGTGCTCTACCGCTGAGCTATATGAGCGTATATTAAAACCTTTGATCTGCACTAAAAAAAATATCACGATGCAGCAATAATTACTGACTCTCGTGATGATTTATTATTATGCTTTGCGATGGTGTATATATGGAGCGGGTGGCGGGAATCGAACCCGCGTCATTAGCTTGGAAGGCTAAGGTGTTACCATTATACCACACCCGCATTTACTCTTATTAAGGACAACTCTAATCGTGAGTTGTTAAATACAGAGCATGCTTGGCGCTATGACAAACTTTAGAAAATATGGTGGTGGGAGAAGGATTCGAACCTTCGAAGCTTTCGCGACAGATTTACAGTCTGTTGGGTTTGACCGCTCCCCAATCCCACCTTAGGGTGCTTTGAACAAAAATGACTTTCATTTAAGACAAATTCATAAAAAGCTACTTTAAAAGAGATGGTGCCGACTGCCGGGATCGAACTGGCGACCTACTGATTACAAGTCAGTTGCTCTACCAACTGAGCTAAGTCGGCTTGTTCTCTCTAAAGTGGTGGCTATTCTATCAAATTTTTTGAGATGCGCAAGTACTTTTTCATTTTTTTTTGAATTAATTTAATATAAATATTTAAGTCACTGATTAGGATAGTTTTTTTATCAGTGAAAATATGGCAATAAGTTGGCTCTTTACTTGCAACCTTTATCTTTGCCATATTACTGGCTATTTAATTAGCGAATGCGCAAGCCGTTACAGGCCATTTCTACGGCTTTTATTAATGCTAATGCCTTTTTATTGGTTTCATCCCATTCTTTTTCTGGTATAGAATCAGCAACGACTCCTGCTCCAGCTTGAATATGTACCTCACCACGCCGCATCACCGCAGTACGGATAGCAATGGCAGTATCCATATTACCATTCCAACCTAAATAACCTACTGAACCACCAAATACCGTTCTGCGCACTGGTTCTATCTCATCGATAATCTGCATGGCGCGGATTTTAGGAGTACCCGATAGCGTACCAGCTGGGAAAGTGGCGCAGAACACATCTAGCGCATCTTTGTCAGCTCGTATTGTACCTTCCACATTGGATGCAATATGCATCACTTGCGAGTAGCGCTCTATAAACATCTTCTCTGTGACTTTGACACTACCATACTCACAAACGCGGCCAATATCATTGCGACCTAAATCAATGAGCATTAGATGCTCGGCTGTTTCCTTCTTATCATCTAGCAGCTCTTGCTCAAGCGCTAGGTCTTCGACCTCATCTTGTCCACGTTGCCGTGTTCCTGCCAGCGGCCTTACAGTCACTTTGCCATTTTCGATACGAGATAGGATTTCAGGAGAAGCACCGATAATATCAAAGCGTTTGTGATCATCGAGTGTATAGCCATGCACCAAAAACAGATACGGTGATGGGTTCAGGTAGCGTAACGCACGATATACGGCTAGAGAGTCGCCTGTATAGTCGGCTGTCAGCCGTTGCGCTGGCACTACCTGCATGACATCACCTTTAGCGATGTAGTCCTTTATCTTATTAACGTCGCTACAATATTTTTCGGCACCTGTTTGCGATATAAATTTAGGCGTAGGCATTATGGGGGCGCGCAAATTAGACGGTTCTGCTAGCTTTTCCTCTATTTGCTCTAACTCACGTATAGCCGAACTATAGCCATCCTCAGACTGGCAATCAGCATAGACGATGATTGATAGTGTATTCTCTAAATTATCAAATACAATAACGCTCATCGAAAGCATCAGCCACATATCTGGCATCGACATTGGATTGGGGGCATCAGATAAGCCCACACTTGGTTCAATAACACGTACCATATCGTATCCAAAGTAACCGACTAGACCACCGCTAAAGCTCGGCATCGACGGCACATCTTCAGCGGTTGGCATCTGATATTGCGTCATCAGCTCACGCAGGTAATCGAAAGGATTCTCTACTGCCTCTGTATCAATATGATCGTTCCGTTTGGTTGTCATATTGCCATCAGCGTATTGCAAAATAAGATCGCTACCCAGTCCAATCATGGAGTATCGTGCCCAGCGCTCACCGCCTACTACAGACTCGAACAAGTAGGCAGAACCGTTCAAATCACGCACTTTAGAAAATACAGATACAGGCGTCTGCGCATCCATCAGACGTTTTTTCACTAGCGGTGCATGGCTAAAGCCTCTATCTTTAAAAGCTTGGTATTCCTCAAAAGTCATCATAATAGCGCTCTCTTAGCACCTTATAGGCAATAATAAAACCATAAGCTGCTCTATAAAATATAGCGCCAATATTCGCTAAAATATCGACGCTACAATGAGTCATTTGTTTAAAAAATGGCAAGTACAATAAGTCTCTTTATCAAAAATTACGAAAAAGACTTAGTGCACAGTTCAATTATGCACCGCCCATATTAAACAACCATAAGGCCAAACCGATAATTAGAATGATCACAAATACCCATATAAACCAGCCACCGCTAGTCTTCTTTTCTACATGACCTGTATGAGCAGGGTTGCTGATTTCTTGATCCATCGCATTATTGCCTTCGGTACCAAGATCACGCGCCTGCCCTAAATTAGCCGTGCCTGAAAACTGTGCACTAGCTGCTTGTTTGGCTTTTAAAACTTCAGGATCTGCTTCTTCTTGTAGCTCTGTCTTCGTCGTCTTGTCGTGTTCATCTTGGACTTTTGGCTCTTCATGCACTGCTGGGCGCTCTTCTACCAATGGTGCGCTATCAGTAGATGCTGTCTGTGATGGCTCTGTGGCCGTCACAGCTTCTGTTTCAGTTTCTGTTGGTACAGTTGTATCAGCTACCACCTCTGTAGCAACTGGCGTTTCTTCTACTGGCGTAGGCGATGCTGCGTCTGCATCAGATAGCACCTCATCAATGCCTGTCTCTTTAGCCACTGGATCTGTAGAAACAGTTTCTTCAGTAGCTAGCTCTTCACCAACTGGCTCTGCAAAAGCGGGCTCTTCGACAACAGGTTCAACGGTCTCATCCGTAGATTTTACTGAGTCTTCGCTTGTATCTGAGTCAATATCTACAGGGGCAGCATCATTTGTAGCAGGTAACACTTCTTCGATACCAGTTTCTTTTATCACTGGCTCATTGACTGCTTGCTCTTTAATTGGCTCTTCTTCAAGAACGCTTTCTTCAAATACTTGCTCTTCGGTCACAAACTCATTAGCAGGAGCCTCTGTCACGGCAGCTGTATCAGTACTTTCATGTACATCCGCTACTAGCTCTTCTGCAGTCACTGGTGCTGGTGCTTCGTTCTCTGACGTCGTCACTGGTGCAGCAGATGCCTGTACTTGAAAGCTAAAACTTGCAAAACCAAGCGTGTCATTTACTTTTAGATGATTAGATTCGTTACCCTCGATACGCTGCTCATTGATAAACGTGCCGTTAGAAGAATCTAAGTCTTTTACATATAGCTGACCATCTAACACACTGAGTACCGCATGATTGCGAGAGACTTGCTTGCTACCTAGCACTACGTCATTATCACTACCACGACCTATAGATAAGCTATCACTAACCGTCAGTGTCAGATTACCTAGTGCTTCCGTCAACGCATTCAGCTGCCAAGTTGTACTTGCTGCCGTATTCATACTATCTGTCTCGTTTGTCATGTTATAACTCCTTATTTTTCTATTGAATATCCAATGATGCCAAAAATAATAACTCTAAAATATTACTGCCAATTTATGATAAGTATTGTCGCTATTTCTTTAATAATATTTGCCTAGCACAGTTTATTAAGTACTTTCTTCAAACACCATACAGTATCTACCTTTGTATAAAGTGAGGTTTTATAACTTTATCGAGCTTGCTATATGGAATATTAAGGACAGGCATACCATAAGCATATGGGCCGATAGAATAATGCTGATAACGAATACTAATGCCTGTGCCTGTTAAAGTCACATTACTGCTTAACGTAAATGGCCAGTTTTTCTCATAACTACTTACGTCTTTAGCAACTGTTTTAACCCACGTTTTATAAGCATCATAAGCAAGCGCTTCAAAACGAGGTTTTTTACCTGAGATAAGCATGTCATCAAGCATGACTTGCTTTTTGGTACTTGGGTCAAACACTAGATACTCGCTATAAGGCATACCATGTGCACCGCCAGTATAGACGTAAGAGCTAATCTCAAAAAGTTCAAAGTCATCGACATGACCCAAATAATCGGGCGCTATCATTAAATTATAGCCCCATGACATACCATCAGGCATATCTTGAAATTGCGAATTCACAAAGCTATCAAGAGCAGCCGTAACTTCTTTTTCACTACTTTTACCCTTAATAGGTGCTGACTCTGTCATCTGACTATTGACGACTATGTTATCGATACGAGCGTTGACAGTCTCATCTATCCAGCTTTGACTGCTTTTGAGATATTTAACTTCAATTTCTGGACAGTTATCACGCTTGCTACACGTCTCTTGTATATCACTGGGCAGTTGATACCGTAGGTACTCAGTACTGCTAATAAAGCTTCCTGCATTTACCGACATACTAACTGCGCCTAACACTAGGCTGCCAGCTAACATAGCAATTGAACGTCTCTGGCTTGCCTTTATCGAACGTAGACCAGCCGACATAGATTTATTATCAGTTTGAGTCGTAGTGTGCATGTGTCCTCTTTCACAAATATAAAATGCCATTCAATATTCTA
>NZ_JBQSVM010000078.1:0-5327 GCF_052376235.1 Psychrobacter sp. AOP7-A1-24
CCGGACACGCTTTCGCGCCTTCGCCCTTGATATATTGCGAACCATCAATTGCAATATACTCTCCTGTTTTAGCCCACTCCGTTCCAACAATTTTCACTGAGGATGTTATTGGTGGCAATGGTTTACTAGCTTTAATTATATAAGGTGCTCTACCAACAGCTTGGATTAAGATCTCATTTCCTTGTGTGTTGTTAGTATTAGACTGTTCAATTGCCCAGCGTAGTGTTCCTTGTGAATTATCATCAGCATAATTATTAACTATATATGTATCAGCGTGCACAAGACTGCTACAACTTAAAGCAATCATACCTAATACTGGAATAACATTCTTCATTTCTATTTCCTTATCAATGAATTATTACTTCTTAATGGCTTTAAGTTTATCCACCTAACTCAAGTAATCCAAAAAAATTTTCACACTCATATTTATATAGGTATAAGTCTAAAATTATACTTTTTTATTAAATGGAACTCACAACATTACAAATAGCCGCTAAATATTGCCAGTATCCGCATCAACAATAATTTCTAACAGATAACAGCCCGATGCATTGACCGCTTTATGGATTGCTTCGGGCAGATTTTCATGCTCTTTGATACGGGCACCTTCACACCCCATACTATTGGCCAATTGCACAAAATCGATATTGGGCAAATCAAGCCCTGGTACAGCCTGACTCCTCATAATTTTGCCAAAAGAATGCATGGCACCATACCCAAAATTGTTTAGCACAATAAATGTCACCGGCAAATTCAACTGCGCGGCCGTCCAAACAGCTTGAATGGAATACATAGAAGAACCATCACCAATTAAACATACAACCCGTTTATTGGTGGATAATGCGACTCCTACTGATGCTGGTAGTGCATAGCCAAGACCGCCACTGGACATCGTAAAAAAGCCTTGCGCTTGTGTAATGGGCAAAAAACGTTGAATAACAGAGCGATGAGAAGGCGCTTCTTCGACGACGATAGATTCAGATGGTCGTGCATGCGACAGCAGATCAATGGCATATTCCACTGGAATAGGGGTCGCTCCAGTTACCTTGGGCGCAGCAGGACGCAGTGGCATGACAAATTTGTCACTCTGAAAGTCAGATAAAGGAAGGATTTTATCCAACATGGCACTAATACTGTGATTGATTGAACCGAATAAAGTGGTGGTTGCAGAGGCAAATGCCGCATACTTTGGGTCGTCGGTAATTTGATATATTTTGACTGCTGAATCAAATATCGTCACATCTCCTGCAATGTGTAGCGTAAACACAGGGGCGCCAATCACTAGAACTACATCATACCCAGACAATTTTTCTGACAGCTGCTCAGGAAGCGCAGGCAAAAACCCTGCAAACTGAGGATGATCTTCTGGAAAACTGGCTCGACTCGAATACGGTGCTGCCCAAACGTGTGCTTGTAGCCGCTCAACCAGTTTAACAGCATTATCAAATGCGCCCTGCCTATCGACATCTGCACCAACAACTATAGCTAAATTTTGACTGTTTTTGAGTACCTCCAAGAGCTGATTAATAGCTTCGGGCGTTGGTATTGTACCCTCAATCACTTTTGAGTAGTGAGGCATACAGGTCGTTTTATCCCAATCATCAGAAGGTATCGATACAAAGGTTGGACCACGTGGATGCTGCATCGCAATATGGTACGCTTGAGCGATTGCCAATGGCACATCCTCAGGACGCGCAGGCTCGATGCTCCATTTAACATACGGTTTTGGAAAGTCGGCAGCGTGATCTGCGCCAAGATAAGGTGCAAATGGTAAAATGCTACGAGATTGCTGGCCTGCCGTTATGACCAAAGGTGTGTGATTTCGATATGCTGTGAATATATTTCCCAAGGCATGGCCAACCCCTACTGCTGAGTGCAGATTTATAAAGGCAGCATTACCAGATGCTTGAGCATAGCCATCCGCCATCGCCACAACAGATGATTCTTGTAAAGCCAATATATATTCAAAATCTTCAGGAAAGTTATTCAAGAAATTAAGCTCAGTAGAGCCGGGATTACCAAATACTGTCGTCATATTAAGTTCACGCATCAAACGAAACGTCACTTGTTGTACAGTATCTGTATGCTGGATAGAAGACATAAAAGACATCCTTGTCACTAATTGCTTATTGCTTATTGCTAAGCGTTGATTGTCAAAATTGTTAATACTAAGGCCTGTTGAATATTTGACTGCTTTACAGACCTTACTATCGGAGCAAGTGACCTAGCTATTAAGACTGACATGCGGCACTGGCTTTTATAGTTTTTTGATAAGCTGTTTGAGCGTCCAAACCCTGCTTGGTAAGATCTGTTAAATATTTTTGTGTGCCTGCTTCTAAAGGCTTTTTCCATTCAGGATTTTCTAGTGGATTGGGGATATCTATGATTGAGTCACCCTTAGCTTTGGCTTCAGCCATATGTCTTGCGTCATCTTCATCGAACACCTTGCCCGCTATTTTGGCCATCGCCGCACCCGAATTATTATCGATAATTTTTTTAAGATCATCTGGCAAGCTTTCATATTTATCTTTATTCATGGTCACAACAATCGGTGAGCTATAAAATGGGATATTCGTATGAGTGTTGGTTATCTCTGTCAACTTAAAGGAACCCATAGCATCCCAAGGTAAGCTTATGCCGTCCAATACACCGCGCTGCAAAGAGGTATAAATATCGGTCACTGGCAATCCCACTGGCGTGCCACCTGCTGCGTCAATGATATTGCCCGTTATTGCTGAAGGACCTCGAATACGCATTCCGGCTAAGTCATCTGGTGTACGAATCGGCTTGTCTACCGTGTGAAAACCGCCAGGGCCGGTTCCCATCATGAACAACACATGAGTGTCTTCGTACTCACTTGCAATCACACCATCGTCATATAGATTATGGAGCATACAGTTTAGTTGTGTTGCCGAGTTTGAAAGCCCTGGTAGCTCAGTAATTTGAGTCAATGGAAAGCGGCCATTGGTATAGCCTTGGAGCGTAGACCCAATATCGACCACACCACTGGCAACTGCATCATAGGTTGCGTTTGGTTTACTGAGTGTTGCAGAAGGGAATATCTCGATCTGAATCCTACCTTGTGAGTCTTCCTCTACTTTTTTTGCCCAGTATTCAAATATTTCTGTATTTGTGGTCGAGGTGGCTGGCCAAAAATGTGAGAAACGCAGAGTGGTGACTTCTTGAGCACTTTGAGTGGTGCTGTCATCTGATGAACAAGCCGTCATACCCACTAGAGCCGACAATACTAAGCTGATTGAAAAGGTTTTACTCATCATGAATTCCTTTTTTTGATGGGAGACAATTATTGTGATAGATAAATGGACATAGCTTCCAATCTATGCCGCTCTCATACGCCTGAGTAATTGGTAATAAGAACCTTAATACCTAAATTCTTAAATTCAAAATTACTTATTCATAGTCAATTATTAAAAACCACTAAACAGGATATGGACGCTGTTCAGTTTGTACTGATACCCATTGATAAGTCGTGAACTCATCGAAGGTAATGTGACGACCGAAGCGACCCACCCCTGATGCTTTTTCACCACCAAAGGCAACGCGCGGCTCATCATTGACACTTTGATCATTAATGTGAACCATGCCTGTATGCCATCCTGCCGCAAACCTTTGTGCTCGGGAGATATCTGCAGAATGCACAGCACCGCTCAATCCAGCATTGGTGTCGTTTGCTAAGCGTAAGGCATCAGCATCACCTTTGTGTGAAATCAACGTAACTACAGGACCAAACATTTCTGTACGTGCAGAATAAACGTCGTTACTGCCCTTTAGGACGTATGGATAAACGAGCGCACCGTCACGCTTACCTTCAAGAATTATCTCAGCACCTTCTTGCACTGCTTGTTGTACAGCCTGCTCCACCCGCACAGCTTCGCGCTCATCAATCAAAGGCCCCACTAACACATCAGGTCTTGATGGGTCACCAACGTTCAGTCCTTTTGTATATTCGACAAACTTTTCGGCAAACGTATCAAAGATAGACTCATGAACAATGACACGGTTAACTGACATACAAATCTGACCACTGTGTAAGAAACGACCAAAGACTGCAGAACGTGCCGCATAATCAATATCGGCATCGTCAAGCACTACAAAAGCATTGTTGCCACCCAGCTCTAAAATAGAACGCTTAATTTTGCGCCCCGTCATCTCTCCTATGAGCTGACCAACCTCAGTCGAGCCAGTGAATGAAATGACACGCGGAATAGGATGTGTATATAACGAATCACCAATCTCAGAGGTTTTGGGTACAACCACTGTCAACACACCTGAGGGAAAACCTGCCTCCTCAAAGATTTTGGCGAGTAAAATACCGCCAGTAATAGGAGTTGTGGACGCAGGTTTTAATAACACAGTATTACCACTCGCTAATGCGGTGACGACCGAGCGCATGGCTAAAAACATTGGGAAGTTGAAAGGACCAATTACCGTCACCACACCGACTGGCTTACGAATGATGTGATTTCTTTTATTAGGAACGGCTGAGCGCGCAACCGTAGTTTCTAATAAAAACGGGTACTCGGCAGCCACTTTAATAACCCCAATGCAGGCATCAACCTCGATATTGGCTTTCATCACGGTAGAACCAGACTCACGCACTAGCAAGTCAACCAACTCGTCTCGACGGTTACTCATTACTTTTGCTGCTTGCTCAACAATCTGGCTCACAGCATAAGGATTAGTCTGACACCAGTCTTGTTGTACTTGCTCTAGTGCCTCATAAGACTTGTTAATATCATCTAGGCTGGCAGCTTTAAACGTGGCGATATCTTCACCAGTGAACGGATTACTTGTTACGATTTTATGACTCGATGTACCATCACGCCATTCGCCTGCTATGTAATTATGATTTAAATTTGTGTAGTTAGACATATCATTTCCTTGTTAAAAACTATCTAAGGGGTACTACTATTTTCTTACGAAACTTCTTCTGCATGATGTTACGTACATCAATACGCAACATCATGAATAGTGCGGTGCACTTTAACGATAAGCCTTGTGATAAGTGTGTTGTTGACTGTCTGATAGACCTACCCCAACAGCACAAGTGATATAGCAGGGAACATCACTAGGACAACCAAACGAATCACATCAGAGACAATGAATGGAGCCACCCCGCGGAACATATCGCTCAGCTTAATGTGCGGCGCCATCGCCTTAATCACAAAAATATTCATACCCATCGGCGGCGTGATCAAACCAAGCTCTACCGTCAATACCGCAATAATGCCAAACCATACTGGATCGAACCCTAACGCTAGAATGATTGGATATACCACAGGAATCGTGATTACTAGCATTGCTAG
>NZ_JBQSVM010000079.1:0-4246 GCF_052376235.1 Psychrobacter sp. AOP7-A1-24
CAAGCATCTAGGGAGGCAACGAAAGCAGCACAAGAAATCAGAGAAGCGAGAACGGCGCTTAGTTGGAAATTTGTGTTTTTGTATGTTGGAGGGCTTTTAGCTGTTACCTTTGCCTTACTTTTGGGGTTAGTAGTTTACGCCCCTACTCTTGATGATATAGCAGACCGTAGAGCAACAGTAGCCGAGCTTAACAACCAAAATGGTGACTTAGATATTAGCCGATGCAAGGGTGAGTTATGCGTTAGAGTGATGAAAAAGAAATGTGATTTTGGGGCATCGAAGGATTATTGTGTTTTGGATTTAAAAGACTGATTATTACTTTAGATAGGAGCGTTAGAATAGCTCGAAAACGCTTTGTAGGTGTAGGCTTAGAAAGTTTAACTTGATGAACATATTATCAGAAACCACTAGACCAACAGACTTGATTTAATTCGTACTCATCTATTGTAAAGTCATTAGGGTAGTCTTTGAAACCTGACTTATCGCTAAGGAACTTCATAGCTTTTTCTGCCTCTTCTTTAGAGTCATAAACACCTAGAAGTTTCATGCGTTCTGTTAAGCCTTCAGCAGCGTGTTCAAGAACATACATCGTAGTCATAAAAAACCTTCCTAAAAAATGCGGATAAGCTAAGACTAATTTATTTTAGAGTTAAAAGCTAACGCCCTAGCGGTTGTTGGGTCAGAGTTAGCCAGGACAGGCGAAAAAGATTGCCTGATCTTGGCTAACTCTCGACCAAAGGGCAAAAGGTAGTACCTACTTCATCCCTTGATTTATCGGGCTTTACAGAGAGATAAATAAAAGAGTAAACTACAGAAACGAGTAAGCCCCAACAGTTGGAAGCTGTCAGGGCTTAATGTAATTAATAAGTGTGCGACCACCTAAAAACCACGAATCGATAACGTGTATTTTAGTTGGTTGCACACTCTAAGACAAGGCTTTTTTGTATTTGGTTCGGTAGGGTTCAGTAATTTTTAAGTAACCCATACTACTACCTGATGTAAAACTGAAATTTTATAGTGTACGCAATCAAACAAATAGACCCGACCGACTGGCAGAGCGTCAGCACTCTAGCCCAATTCTACGCAGACCTAGCGACTAACCCCTATTGCACCAATGACAAGGGGTTTAGCCACATCCGCACCAAGTCACACGCTATAAAACACACCTACATACAACCTAATCACCCCGAGATTATCAAGTGGCTTGTTTTTGATATTGACGACCCACAAGCCCTATTCGCTTACCATGATAAGGGGTTACCACGTCCGCAAATTATCATCAAAAACCCCGAAAATGGACACGCCCACTACGCCTACAGACTAACAACGCCAGTGGGTAACTGGCGCAAATCAAGCCAAAAGGCGATGCGATACCTTGCCAGTGTGCAAAAAGCCCTACGATTAGCGTTAGAGGCAGACAAAAGCTATGGTGGCAACCTAGTTAAAAACCCTTGCCATGCCTCGCACGATGTATATTTGACAGGGGCTAAGCCCTCTTACACTCTTGCCGAGCTTGCCGAAAACTTAGACCTAGAGCTTTCTCAAGCGCAAGAGCCAGCTAATGACGAAGGATATGGGCGTAATTACTCGGTATTTGAACACGTTAGACCATACGGTTATGCTTTAGCATCTGCGCCTTACAGCGAGCTTGTAAGGCAGTTACAGCCTATTGCAGAGCAGTATAATCAGCGTTTCGATGTACCCCTATTCCCTAATGAGCTAAAACACATTGTCCGCAGTATTGCCCGATATTGTGTACGAAAGGACTTCACAGCAAGCCATAAAACATGGTCAGAGCTTCAAAGCCATCGCTCAAAAATGAGATGGGGTGATAACACCGACAAGCAAAAACAAGCCCGAATATGGGCATCTGAAGGCATGAAAATAGGGGTCATTGCGGAGCGTTTAAGTATATCACCTAGAACCCTTACACGGTGGGGCATACAGAAGAAGTTAAAGTAAAAATCGGACATCCCATAATCAGATAATAGCCCGAAGGGGGTTTTGATGGTTGCCGTTAAGCTCAGCTAATCAATTTTTACGCTGCTTTGCTCTGCCCCAAAATCATCGAAAATTAATCAGTCTTTTTCAATCGACCGCAGTCGATTGCCGTGACTCTGCTAACAAGCCTAATGTTCTACCGTTTCGTATCTGCCCCTTCAAACCTGTCTTGATTATCCGTCTAATTGGCTCAAATTAGCCTCCTGCTGCCGTTCTTCTGGTGTGCCCGCTACCCTAGTATCGTTTGTTAATTTCTAAGCGCTTGTAGCCCATTTAAGAGCGTCCGTTATTTTTGGTTTTTTGGGTTTCTTGCAGTGAGTTAACAAAGCTATTGCAATGCACTAACATCGTTAGTATAATGGGCTGCATTAATAACTTGAGGTCTTATCATGGCAAATATGCTACCAGACAGAAGTGACAGTACGTTCACTTGCAGAGCCGACAAGGAATTGGTTGATGCGTTCAAGCGCATAGCCAAAGATAACAACCGCACCGCAAGCCAACTGGTTAGGGATTATATGATGGCTTACGTGAAGAAAAACGGTCAAGGCAAATTAGATTTAGACTGAATTATTTTCACCAGAATCACTGACCATAGCTTGTCTTAATTCTTCAAGCAGAGGTTCGATCCGTTTTATATCGGCAGGACGGGTAATGTGAGTGCTAGCGTTCTCAAGTATGAATTTGGCGATACCAGTATTAGTCTTGGCAAGGGATAAAAACATACCACCGATGATTACTTTTTGACCAGTTTCTAATGAATTTTTTTTAGTCATTAACCGTTTTCTTTCGGCTTCATTTCTTGCTAATTTTTGTTCTATAGTCAGCATAGTGTTATCCGTATCTGAAATTGTTTGTGCTAGTATATCATTGTAGTTTTGGCTTTTCACTTATCTGTCTTTTTAGATAAGTGCGCATTTACGACTTGATAATTTTATTCCACGTTGTTCCATAAAATATCAAATCCTAAATACGTCCTGCGGAGCAAAAGCCAAAACCTTAAAGACCTTACTAGCGAGATTTTGAAAATGGCGATTTACTATGCGACCACAAAACCGATTAGCCGTACTAGTGGCAGAAGTGCAACTGCATCGGCTGCGTATCGTGCAGGGGTGAAAATTGAGGATAAACGCTCAGGTAAAACACACGACTATAGCAAGCGTGGCGGTGTAGAAATGGCGTTTGCTTTCGATAAGAACTTTAAAAAAATTGACCGAAGCGAGTTATGGAATAAGGCGGAGCTAGCCGAAAATCGTAAAGATGGGCGCACTGCTAGGGAGTGGGTTTTAGCCATACCTCACGAGCTGATACCCAAAGACAAAGACAAGCGCAAAGACTTCAAAAAAAACGAGGGTGCAAGGCTAGCGGTCAGGTTCGCCAAAGTCTTAGCAGAGCGATATAACGTAGCCGTTGATGTGGCTATTCATACGCCTGATAAGCAGGGCGATAACCGCAATTATCACGCTCATATTATGACCACGACAAGAGAGTTCAGCCTTACAGATAATGGCATTGAGCTAGGCGACAAAGCAGCTATTGAGCTATCCAACACCAAGCGTAAAGCGTTGGGGCTAAGTTCCTCAACCACTGAAATCAAAGAGTTACGCAAGGAATGGGAAAACATCGTAAACGTTCAGTTAGAAAAGCTAGGTATTGATGAACGTATCGACCATCGAACCCTAAAGCAGCAAGGGATAGAGCAGAAACCGACAATTAAGATGGGTTGGAAAGCGTCAGCAATGGAGCGTAGAGGTATTGCGACCGACAAAGGCGATCTAAACCGAGAGATTACCGCAGACAATCAGCAGTTGCGTGATTTACAGATAGAGTTTGCAGCCCTTACAGAAGCTAAGACAGAGATAGAGAACGTCAAAGAGCAAGCCAAAGGTATGCAGGACTTCAAAGCAGAATATGAGTTATTCAAACAAGAGCAGCAGCAACAAAAATTAGAACGTCAGGAACTCGAAAAAACCCACGAAAAGCAGCAGGACAGAGGCATTGAACCATGAGCGATGACAGCACAAAACAGCATCTATTTGCATTGATGGCACACGCAGAAGAACAGCAAAAGAATATTGACCAAACCTTAGACATCATCAACAAACAACAAGCCCAGATAGAGAGCTTGCACAAACAACTACCAAACCTCGCTCAGCACTTATTTACGGACTCTCTCAATGGCGCTAGAACGTCCATAGAAAGTGATTTAAGTAACCATGCAACCAAAGCGGCTCAAGACCTTAGA
>NZ_JBQSVM010000080.1:0-4196 GCF_052376235.1 Psychrobacter sp. AOP7-A1-24
AATATAACGACCAACGAAGGAGATGACCATGGGTTCTCCAATCCCTGATGCAAACAAGCCCGATATGCCTGCTGAGCAAATCACGATGACCTATCATGATGGCACCTCACGAACTGTCTATGATACTGGTATAGAACGTCCCTACCCAGATGGTAAACTGATTGTCTCGCGCACTGATTTAGACGGCATACTGACACATGCCAATGATGCTTTTGTTGAGATTAGCGGCTACACGATTGATGAGTTAATTGGTCAACAGCATTATATTTTGCGTCATCCTGATATGCCAAAGGCCGCCTATAAAGACTTATGGAGTACTGCCGAGTCTGGACAAAAATGGCATGGCTATGTCAAGAACTTATGCAAAGACGGTAGTCATTATTGGGTCTATGCCACTGTGGTGCCTAACGTGCGTCACGGCAAAACCGTTGGCTACACATCAGTAAGGCGCAAACCGTCACGCAGTAAGATTGAAGCAGCGATGACTCAATATGTTCAAATGAAACAAGATGAGGAAGGCTAAGTCATGACGACACACAATATGTTAATCGCCCCTGATTTTTCGCCTGACCGCTTTGCAGGCTGGCACATGTTCAACACCTTGATTCAAAAACGTGCCAATCTGAATATGCATCTCAATATTCCCGCCTCTCATGCTGAGCAAGAGCAGGTCATTGGTGCCGGTGACATTCAGATCATTTACGCCAACCCTTTTGATGCAGCCACTCTCATCCGTGAGCAAGGCTATCGAGCCATCGCCCGTCCTATTGGTAAATCTGACGAGATGGTCATTGCAGCAGCGGCCAACAGTGCTATTGATCGTCTAGAAGACGTTCAGGCAGGGGCTACTGTCGCGATGGCCGACAACCGAGATGTCAAACTGATTGGTCTGCGTTTGCTAGAGGCCGTCGATATAGAAGCGTCTGATCTCAGCTGGGATGTGACTGAGACCTATCAAGCAGCTGCTCGAAAAGTCATCAAAGGTGAAGCTCAAGTTGCGTTTTTCTTAGCAGAGATTTTTCATAGTTTTTCACGCTTGACCAAAACTCAGCTATCAGTACTTATCGAAAGTGACTTGGCTGATATCAGTCATGTGCTCCTTATCAAAGAAGATTTTCCTGATGCGAAAATATTCTCAGAAGCCATCCTCAATTTGCATAACGATGACGATGGTAAAGAAGCATTGGCTGAGCTTGGTATGCCTCAAGGGTTTGAGCCGATGAGCGAAGAAGATGCCGAATTTATGATTGATTTGATGCAGACGTTATTAGACTAGTCGCTTAATTGTTATATTGATATCAAGCGCTATTTCTCTGAACTAAATCATCGCTTGTTATACGACGCCATTATCACTAAAGCTAGTACCGTCGTAATAGTAGCGATGACAGGAGGGTATTATTATGTCTGACTCAGACCTTATCAAAGAAAATGAAAGAGTCGCGCACCGAGTATTTCGGTTTTATTCACGTAAAGTGTTTTTGGCTCCCAATAACCGTCACTTTCATGAGCAGCGCATCAACGCCGCGTTACTGTTGACGGAAAAAGAACCTCTACAAGGTGCGGTGGCAGACTTTTTTTATGGTTGCTGGTTTGATATTCCATATGATGTAAATAACCTATTCACTCGTATCAAAGACCGTCTGTATCCTCATGTCCAGCAAGGCTTTCGTGATTGTATTGATAAAAAAAGATACATCCAGCGCAATAGTATGTTGGCCACTCGTTGGAGTGTGCTGATATCCCCTTCTCTCAATGAGCAGAAACAACGGCTACGTATCAGTAGTGACGATGCCCGAGAGATTGCTAAAGATATTACCACCGAGCTGATGCAAGCGCGTGATGACGAAGACTGGGGCACGATTGAACAAATCGAAAATGAATTTTTTGCCCATTGTACTTCGCGTAATGATCGTCTCGCCTTTTCGCTGGTATGGTTCCGCTTGGGTAAAAGTGATTGGCAGTTCGATGCGCGTTGGGATGACTGCCAACAACACCTTGACCAAACAACCAAACCTTCTGCTGAACTATAAATTGCCACTTGTTTATAAATTTCATCGCACTTTCATTACTTTTTGATCACTACGGTAGCCGCTATGTCCTCTTACTTAAACGCTGAAAAAACCTATCTTACCCTGACGCCAGCTGGTATTTTTGAGGCGTTTTCACAGAACGAGCCGACTGATGAGCAGCTGGCATTACAGGATCTGCTGTCTTATGATCAGACACTGCTCGCTGCTGACTGGCTTCAGCGTTATTCTGAACAATGGCTACAGAGCTTTATAGAACAAGGCTGGATTGAAAAACTGTCGCTGTTTTTACCAGCACCCAACTTGCCATTAGACCAGTTTTTGCCTTACGTTGTGGCAAGCTTGTCTGGTAAACGTCGAGCCGCGATTGGCTCTGATGAGGGATTTTGTTTGGCGCGAGTCGGCTATAGCCAAGAAGAAGCGGACATGCTTAGTGTCGCCGCTGCTGATTTTTCAGGATTTATGCTTCGCCAAAAACAACGTGGTTGGGCGGTAGAAAGCCAAGCTATCTCGTTTTTTCAGCAGGTTGACTTACTCATTCCTGAGACCAGCTTTGTGTTTTTATGGATAGATAATGCAGGCTACGTCCTCATCATCGATGGCGAACCTCTGACCAACAGTCGCGCCTTTGTAGAGCTGGTATGGGCACTCAAAACGTCTGGGCTCAAGTTTCTTAATTAACAAGGGCCTTCTCACATCGTGATATTGGTCAAGACAAATAAGGTTCTGAGCAATTTTTCCTAGGTTTTCTATTTCCTATATATCTTGTTATTACTAACTATAGTTGAATTCAAATAATTTCGATACAAGAAAACCGAGTGCAAGTTATACATGAGTATACTTAGCGAGGGTGACGATGTAGCGGATTTATTTGAATTTGACTATACCTTGCCATTGCTGCCGAGTAATCTTATATAGCACATGTTCAGCAAGCGGATGAGTAGATTTGAGCGCAGGATGGTAGAAGTTATCTTGCGTATCAGTCATACCAATACGCTGCATAATCAGTTGCGAGCGCTTATTAACGACTGCTGTAAATGAAACCACTTCTTCCAGATCTAGCTCAGTAAAAGCAAAATCCAAAGACGCACGGGCGGCTTCGGTAGCATACCCTTGACCCCAATAGTCACTATGCAATCGCCAAGCAATTTCAACTGCAGGGGCAAACGACATCTCTGCATGTGTCTCATTCAAGCCTACAAATCCGATAAAGTTTCCATTATTTTTTGGATGATCTTTTAGGCTAATTGCCCAAAGTCCCCAGCCTTTATCTTGAATTAGCTGCTGGCACTTATTGGCAATGATATCGCTTACTTTAGGAGTCAGTAGCTTAGGAAAGTATTTCATTACTTCAGGGTTAGCATTCATCTCAGCGAATGGCGCAAAGTCGCTCGCTTGCCATTGTCTGAGGTACAGTCGTTCGGTTTCTATCATATTTATAATTTTATTCTCTCGCATTTCGTTGTTCAAAATGAATACTGTTCAAAATAAATTAAACCAATCAGGCTAGCTATCAAGCCAACCCTGTTTTCTAGCAAATGCTAGCTGCTCAGGCGTATCAACATCATAGCGAAGTTGGTCATTGTCGACCTCACCTATTTGATCAGCGGGCAACTCTCTGATGAGGTGACGAAGCCCTTTGTCACCTACCAATTCTGATTGCCACTGTTTAAGCAGTTTATAGTTAATCGCTAAGGGCAAACCTGTAATGTCAGATACCGTTTCATCTCGACTTTGATGTTTTTCTAAGCATTGCCAACTATGATAGCGACTGGCCACTACCGTCTGCTTGCCCGCTAGCAAATCCGTTAGATGTGGCTCATTTAATAATACTTGATCGACTCCCATGATGAGCACTCGATCGATTGAAGTCGACTCAAAAGCAGAAACTGTTTCAATACCCAAACTCAAACTATGCGCTATACCAGTATCAGCTCGTGAGTTCATCACTATTTGAACCGTCGAATATTGATCGGCCAATGCCGTAATAGTACTAGCAATCAAACGATGACTATCAGGAATGATAACGACAATAACTTGTGGACGGGTAGCGATTGCCAGTCGGGTCATAGAAGTAACCAACGGCTCGCCACTCTTAACAAGTAGCTGCTTGGGTTGACCGAGACGCTGACTAAGGCCACTTGCCAAGATAATGACCGCATGATTTTG
>NZ_JBQSVM010000081.1:0-3754 GCF_052376235.1 Psychrobacter sp. AOP7-A1-24
AAAATGGGTTCTAGGGTGCAGGCGAAGGGGAAACCCCCCCGACCCCCAAAAACCAAAACCGCCATTGCGCAAGGATTTCAAATTATGACTACGCATAAAAAGTACAAATTATCTGATGAGAAGATGCGAACGAATGTAACGAAAGTTCGTTTTAACGAAAGTGAATATGAGAAAGTTTTAGCGCGTCAAAGTGGAAATACTTTTGCAGGTTGGCTGCGCCAAGTTGCTCTAGACATTGTTCCAACTCATCAAGCAGATGCGGAGCTGGTACGAAATATTGGTCGTATTGGCAGTAACTTAAATCAGCTTGCGCGTTACGTTAATACTGAAAAATCGCTGGATCAAAACGTATTGAATGAGATTTCTGCTATTCGCTTGATGCTTAAACAATTAATTGATCAAAATATTGCCGATGCGATAAAGGATAATTCAGATGATCGTTAAATTTTTTAGACGTTCAAAAGAACGCGGAAGCAAGCCTATTAACTATTTTTTAGGTGCTGAGAAAGATCGCAAGTTTGCGCGAGTTTTGTCTGGAGACCCTGATATTACTGAACATTTAATCAATGCGACTAAATTTGAGAACAAATATACAAGCGGCGTATTGTCATTCGCAGAGCGTGCAGACGAGATTAGCGAAGCTGATAAATTAGCAATAATGCGCAGCTTTGAAACGACATTGTTCCCAGGATTAGACCCCGACCAGTACGACATATTATGGATAGAACACAGCGATAAAGACCGTTTTGACGTTGATGCAGACGGCAAACAGATCGAAGGAACAGAGCGGAGCGGTCGTCTAGAGCTGAATTTTGTGATTCCGTGTCATGAGCTGCGCACAGGAAAGCGCTTACAGCCGTTTTACGCGGGTACAGACCTGCGCCGCGTGAATGCATGGAAAAATATTATAAATAGGGAATTAAAAACGTTGAAAGGTGATGCTGTAGCTGACCCGAACGATCCAAGACGACATAGAAAAATCAATAAATATTTAGGTTCTGCCCCGAAGCCCAGTCCGTTTGACTTAACAGCGAAAAAAGATAGCAAAAAAAGCGAGCTTGATCTCGCTGGACGTGATGAGCTGCGAGCGTCTATTCATCGTCACATGTTAGCAATGCTTAGCGAGCGCAACACTGAGCTACACGACAGAAAAGCCGTCGTGCATGAACTGACGACGGGCTTGGATCTTATTCTTGAAAACACTGCGAACAAGTCAATCACCATCTCACACCCGTTATTGCTTGATAAAAACCAAAAGCCTTTACGAATAAGACTTGAAGGCGGTATATACAATAAGGATTTCACACCTGAAAATTTTACCGCTGTAGCTAATGAGAAATACGATAACAGCCGCATTCGACGGAAAATTAAAGATGACAATAATTATGAAATCGGTATGCAGATCAAGACGGAGCAAAACAAAGAGCTATACAAAGACGCTATAGCGCCGCCACCGCTAAATATAGCTGTTAAGCCCGTTATTACTGCCGAGACGCAGCAGAAGAGCACAGAGACGCTACCAGTGCGCGATAACGCCCCCAAAAAGCATGTATATCGACCCTAATCTTCAGAGATTTCGTTTTTCATGCGTTTGAAGTCGTCTTGATACTGAGGTAAATATAAATCAATATCTTGACGATTATTCGCTGTCTGATGCTCTAAAACAAAGAGCAAAGAGGCTTTGTTTTTGCTGTCTAAGCTGTACCAATCCGACAAGTTGGCTTTGTATGCTGAGCCATTGTATAAGCTCAGCAATGTATCTCTACAAGCCCTAGCACCGCTACCGCCGCCGCGTGTAGCAAGGATTACCGTTTCGAGGTTTTTGTTAAAGTCATCGACAAAATTAGCCGAACTGTAAAAGCGATCACGCTCTATCATATCCAATGTGGCTTGAACTTCCACGTTATCTATATCATCGTTTCTACGAGTGATTGAGTAAGTGCCAACACCGTCATTGATATAGATTTTATCTTCTGTATATTCTACTGTTGGTTTCATGCTTCTGATCCTTATGGGCTGTGCCGTTGAAGCCATACCACCAGTGCTGCGCAGCGGTAGGCTGTACAAAAAATATAAAGCGAAATAGCAGCGTAGCGGAGCGATCCGCTACTATTTTAAATAATTTTCTAGGGGCTTTTCCTCAAAATCTTCGGGGTACGTAGCAATAAAATTCTTCATCTCACTTCTGAATGCGTCTCTATCGCGCTTACCCTGTCCGCTCAAACGATGATAATCATTATAATCAGCTTCGAATTGGTTTGAACGTACGATAGCACTAAGCATTTCTTCTGAAATTTTGCCTTTCTTATCTTCCAGTTTTGCTAATGATTTTTTGTGAAATCTTAATGTCATACTTACAAACGTACGTCCAACTTTGCGATATTCGACGCTAATATTAAAATCAGTGTGTTCGTTTATTTCGGCTATAGCTTTGTCTATCACAGATTCTTTAAGCTGTCCAAACTGCTTGTATTTTCCCGAAACGCCCATGACGTACCGAAAATCGTCTAATTCAAACTCTTGTTTGTATGTAAATAAGCCCGTCCAACACACAATTAATTCGTACAATCGTATCGCGTGCGTACTCGATAATTGCGATATTTCAATCAAGCGATACTTTGTAAAATTAGCTTTTAGTTCAGTCAAATAAGGAAGAATATCTTCTGCGAACGTTAGTATTACGCGCCCTTTAAATTTTTGGAATCGCACAGCGCTCACGAAATTGGTTACTAGCTTGTCTCCTTCGGCTATATGTATCGTTGCTTTACGATCTTGTAGTCGTGCGCTAACTTCACTCAAATCTCTAAATAAGTTTTTGTCGTTGCCCTTGTTGTAAAAAACATCTCTAATTTGTTCAACTGTAATAGTAAATTTTGTTTGCTTGGTAATTTCGCGTGCGCCCTCTCTGCTATCTATCTGACTAACACACGCAAGCAGCAGCTGTTTTTCTTTAGTAGTCATCGTATACGTTGCTAAAACTAAATCGTTAGACTGACTGACTATATAATTTTCCATATTCTCACCTGCTTGTTAATAACCAGTTTTAAATACTATTATAGTTAAAACAATTTTAAAAACAATATTTATTTTTATACTGTTTTCTCGCTTCATTTACTGTTTTCTCGCTTCATTTACTGTTTTCTCGCTTCATTTACTGTTTTCTCGCTTCATTTACTGTTTTTTAAGCTCGTAAGTAATTGATTTTAAAGGTTAAAAATGCTCCTTAAACAAGAGTTAAACAAGAGTTAAACAAGTTACTAAATAAAAACCCTTCTTTTACAGAACTTTTAATTTTGATTGTGGATAACTTTAGAGGATCAAACTCAAACGAACAAAGATATAAATCATTTTTTACAGTTCAAAAATACATAAAGCTAATCTTAGTACGCTATTACGTCTCTAATTGCGCTATAACGGATTAGTTTGCGTTATAACGTCTTAGTACGCTGTATATCTAATTACTTTGTGCTATATCGTCTTAGTGCGCCTATAAAACCAGCATCAGCTAACTATTCAAAAATTACAAAAAAATTAGTTTGCGATATAACGTCTCTAATTGCGCTATAACGGATTAGTTTGCGTTATAACGTCCTAGTTTGTTCTATTACCGATTAAAATCTTAACTTCTGCAAACCCAGTCAAATATAGCTATCTAGCCAAAAAATCCATGTTGTGTCAGTATAAAAAAGTAAATAAAACAGTTCATATTTTTTTAGCCAGCATTCCCTAGAGACCCCTTTTTCCGCTGCGCTAC
>NZ_JBQSVM010000082.1:0-3298 GCF_052376235.1 Psychrobacter sp. AOP7-A1-24
AAATAAAAAACCCAGTGGTAATACAAATAAAGGGGCGGCATAAAAAATAGCATTCGCAGTCGCAAGAGGCAGTGCTTGAAGAGACAGTACCATGAATATCACACCCAATAACCACACGTGACTACGAACAAAGTGCCATTTTATATTACTGAATAACTTGTTCTTTTTATTAATTAAGCAAAACGGCAACAGCATTAAAACCGCTGTGCATTGACGAAACAGGATAAATTGATATACCGCCGTCTCAGAGGGCAAGGCCTTTATCAAGGCGTCTGAGAAGACCGCAATGATATTTCCTAGTACCAATAGCGTCATGGCAAATGCAACACTCATCTTTGGCATTCTTAGCCTCCTCGCCCTACTCTAAATTCAGAAACTGTTAAAACCCCAATGGGTTCATGCTGATTTAACGATCTGTCAGGCAGTATATGCAAGTAACGCTATGATGTATAATGATATAAACCATACTTAGTATTAGCTGAGGTAATAATGGATTTGCCCCCATTGCGTGCCATACAATGCTTCGAATCCGTTGCACGACTTAACAGCTTTTCAAAAGCAGCAGAAAGCCTCAATGTGACACAAAGTGCCGTGAGTCACCAAATACGCATCCTTGAAGAGTATCTTGGGGAAGCAATGTTTTACAGGCAAGGCCGGACCTTTTCGTTGACAGAGGTTGGTGAGCGTTATTTCACAGATGTGAGTGGCGCATTGGGTCTACTTTCAGATAGTAGTCAGATTATTAAACATGGAAAACCTGGGCGTATACGCTTAGCTCTGTACAGTTCAGTCGCAGTGAATTGGTTGATTCCTCGACTAGAAGACTTCTATAGACAGTATCCAGAAATAGAACTTACTTTAGATATGGTTAATCATCCCTCTGATTATAATGAGCAAAGGGCCGATTGTTATATCACCGTCGATCCTCCTCCACATGCTTTCATCAGTAAGTTTTTATTTGCTGAAACTTTATATCCTGTTTGTGGTCAAAAGCTTTGGGAGAAAATAAGAGATAAACCCCTTCCTGACGCATTGTGGCGGCATCCAATATTGTCTGTGAGATATGCAGATACGAGCGAGAATACAGCGGAGGATTGGCTGCGATGGTGTAAGGCAGGCGGATTTGAATTACCAAGCGATATAAAGATAAATCATTTTAGTCATGTACTATTAGCGATAGAAGCCGCACGGTACAATCTGGGTATTACTCTTACCAATAATTATATGATGCAGGATGATGCTTATAAACAAAATATCGTTAGAGTTCCAATGCATGAATTTCTAACAGGGGATAACTTTTACTTCGTTTGCAAGGAATTAAGGAATAATCAGGATGATATTATTAAATTAAGCGAATGGCTAGAATCCCAATGTAATGATACCCACCGAGCAAATCAAAGCAACCGATAACATCTTATTTTGGCATACCGGAGGCGCGCCGGCGCTATTTGCCTACGCTGATGATTTAGATATACGTTAACGAAACTTGCACAGCGCGTAAAACCTTCTAAATTGAAAAACCACTGATGAGCTAGTATCTTTTGCCTAAAGATTCGGCTTAGCAGCAGTATTGTTCATTCTATTATAAAGGTTTTTTATGGGTCAAATCAGTGACTGGGTACTCTCTATCACGGCGAAGTTTGGCTACTTTGGCATTATCTTTGCCATGTTTGCCGAAAACGTCTTTCCGCCTATTCCCTCCGAGGTTATTATGCCTGCTGCTGGGTTTGCCGCCTCAAATGGTGAGCTTAATCTCATACTTGCCATACTAGCAGGGACGCTTGGCGCGGTACTTGGTGCGTTACCGCTGTACTATTTAGGCCGCGTGTTTAATGAAGAGCGCTTGATAGCCTTAACCAAAAAATATGGCAAATTTGTTTTTGTAAAACCTGACGATATCAAAGCTACCAATGAGTGGTTCGATAAGCACGGTAAAAAAGCGGTATTCTTTGGTCGTATGGTGCCTGGTATCCGCTCGTTCATCTCGATTCCTGCCGGTATGAATAATATGCCGATGCTACCGTTTTTGGGGCTCTCCGCACTTGGTGCAAGCATTTGGACGACAGGTCTGACGTTCGCGGGTTACTATATGGGCCAAAACTACGAGGTTATTGAATCGACGCTCGCCCCTTACTCGACAGGTATTGGCATCCTTATCGTTGTCATTATTATTGGTTGGTTTGTAAAGCGGCGTTTATCTGATAAACACTAACAAACGCGCAGGCCGATAATCACTAAGTGCTAACGCCTTGATCTACTTGTCGATAGCGTCCAACCCTAAGCGCATCCAAGTAATCGCCTGCTCTTGATGCTCTGTCATCGCATTCCAAATACCGTCTTCGCTAAAGATAGAATGAGCCTCACCAGAGTGCTTAATCGTGACATCAGCCTCACGATCTTGTATCCACTGCGGACTTAAATAATACTCTTGTACCTCAGACAGTAGCGCTTCTGCCTCTCTCCAATCTTGCTGCGCCTGTAATAATTTTGACTGTAGAGCAGACCAACGCTCAAATTTGTGTTGTATGTCTTGTGGATCAATGTCTTGTGGATTAATAGCTTCGCTCATCATATAACTCCTATTTATAGTTGCAAAAATCTCTTTAGAATTTCAAATCAGCTAATACCTTGTCTTTACCTGTGATAATTCAAAGTATAGTAAACCCTACCAAGAACTGTTACGATAATTCTAAATTCCAGCTCGCTAATTACCATGACATACCCCATTACCCTTCGTAAAAAGGTACTACAGTCTCTTGAACAAGGCATGAGCGTGCGCACCGCAGCCAAGCTTTATGATATGAGTCCCACCACCATTATTAACTGGAAAAAAGACATCAGTATCAAGCCCATCGTCAGAGCACCGCGCAAAATATCTAATGATGCCCTAAAACAAGACATTACTGACTATCCTGACGCTTACTACTATGAAAGAGCTGCTCGTTTGGGCTGTAGTAAATCCGGCGTAGAAGCTGCCATGAAAGCGAGGATAAAGCAAAGCACTGCTTTGCCCGAGTGCAAGGGGAGAGCTATGCTCGAGTACCAGATTTCATAAGAACAAACGTATCAAAAAGCTATTAAACCGACATGGTCATCGTATTCTATGGCTGCCACCGTACAGCCCTGATTTGAACCCTATTGAAAAGAAATGGGCACAAGTAAAGTTTCTACGCCAAGGCTGGTTGGAAAACGACTTATCCAAGTTGTTTTATGATGTTTGTCCTAACCATAACAATTTTATTTTGAACTGACTATATCATATCTATTCTTAATATAGATTAGGGTCTCTATATATATT
>NZ_JBQSVM010000083.1:0-3287 GCF_052376235.1 Psychrobacter sp. AOP7-A1-24
TGCTGATCTGATCGAGTACTTACGCGGTGAAGACGGCGTGGATGGTGAAGACGGCGCGGATGGTACAGATGGGATTGACGGTCAGGACGGTGCTGATGGCACGAATGGTAAGTCAGCGCTTGAGCTATTGATAGATGCCGGTGAATTACCAGACGGCTCAGACGCTGCTGATCTGGCTGCCTATCTAAAAGGAGAGACTGGCGCTGCCGGTCAGGATGGCGAAGATGGTCTAGACGGTGATAATATTCCTTTTGTTAACATTTTAGAAGGGGATGATGCTTACATCTCTGGTTCAGATTTGAATGAGGAAGGGAAGATTGATGTAGCTATTGCCCTACCAGATGACGCTCAAGTAAATGACACTTTGATAGTCAACGGTGTTAATACGACTATCACACAAGACATGATTGATAATGGTTTCATCACTTCTTTAGATGTACCAGATAGCGGAACATTATTCGTCAGAGCGACTGTGGAATACGCAGATGGTAGTATCTCAGGCACTGGTAAGGACTTTGCTAGGGTTGGGATTATTGCTCGAGATGATGCCGATGAGCTTGATCTAGGTGATTTACAAATAGCGCAAATCCCTGTCTATACTAATGAGACATACGACTTACTCAACTTAGCGGAAGGTACTGATGGTTCAGAGGGTGCTCTTCCCTTCACAGTGAGTGAGAGCTCTAATGGGATGGTTGATATAGAAGTATCACAGACTGCATTAGTGACAATAGCCGACGCTATCAGAATAGAAGTCTATGACAGTAATGGTGACCAAGTTTATGCCGGTACGACCGGAGTCAATCCACTTGTAGGTGATGTGGTAGGCTTGGAGTTATTAGGATTAACAGGTAACGATACGTTGACAGCCACGGTATCTGGTTTAGAGCCTGGTGACTATACGATAGTCGTAGGTAACGATGAAGGTGTCTTGGGAACATTGGTCGAAGATATCACATTGGCAGAGCTTGGCGAAGCTGGAGTGGTATTAGGTGCTGAGAACCAAACAGCGGTGTTAGATGTGGTTGAAACTGCACTGAATGATCCTATCTTAGGTTTAGATTTAGGTTTGGGAACGCTTGTAAGAGTACCTCTTGAAATTATCTTAGATGGAACCGAAGATATAGGTGTCGGTGATTTAGTTGGTATCATTACAGGTAATGCTGTAATAAACGGTTTGCTTGACGGTGTTGTCGACCCATTACTTGATGCCATTGCTGATGCGCTACTTAGTAATACATTGACGCTACTTGAGACCACTAATATCACTGCAACCTTAGCTGAGTTTGATTATGCCGATGGTGCCCAAGTCACAGGTAATGTGATAGACCCTGATGCTGGTATTGAGGGTGAAGATGGTGAAGATACCGTCACAAGCACCACAGTGCTTACTGCGATATCTAGTGATAATGTCTCAGAGTCAGTACCAACTTCTACAGAAGTTGGCGGTGTGGAGGTGTTCACCATTGCAGGTCAGTATGGTGTGTTAGTTATCGATGAAAATGGTGAATATACCTATACAGCAAATGGCGATTATGCATCGGCAGGTCAAACCGAAACATTTACCTATACCATTGCTAGTGGTATCGGTAGTGATACGGCAGAGTTGGTTATCGAACTTGACGATATGACAGCTCCTGACGCACCAACCATAGACACCCCAATTGCCATTGACGATGTAGTGAATACTCAAGAAGCTGCAGAAGGTTTCAACGTTACAGGTACCGGTGAGCCTGGTGCTACTATCACCTTGACTAATGAAGCATATGACGTCATTGGTACAGCGACTGTGGGTGCTAATGGTGTTTGGAGTGTTCCGATTGATCAGGCAGATGTAGACGCTATGGGGCAAGAGTCAGAGACACTCTCTGCTACCGCAACAGATCCCTCTGGTAACGAAAGCAGCGCTGTTACAACTGACATCACAGTCGACACTGTGGCGCCTACTGCTAATAACGATCAGGATTATGCCGGTCTAGTGGAGAATCCGGTGACTACCAGCCCTTCATACAGCGGTACAGCTGGTGGACTGCTCAGTCTTAATGCGCTTGATGCCATTGATCTCGATTTATTAAGTACTAAATCTGTTTTTCAGGTTACTGTGACTGCTGCTCAGGAGTTGTCACTCACTCTAGATGGTAACGGCTCAGTTGGTTTTAACTTAGCGCTTGGTAGTAAGGATTTTAGCCTTTCAGTCTATAAAGTAGTTAGCGGTGAAGAAGATGACATTACCCTAGTTCAACAAGAAAATAATTGGTTGGAATATTCACCATTTGGTTTAGGTGGCTCATGGAGTGCTGATAATTTATCACTTCCTACGCTCACTGGAGGCGCTGATGCTGATGGTAAAGATGCAACCTACTACTTCCTACTCGGTAGTAGCAACGACAACTTCTTAGGTGTTTCGCTTGGGTCTGCCATAAACGTGACAACGGTTGATAGCGAACTGATTGACTATGATAGTGTGCCAACCACTGGTAACGTCATCACCAATAACGATGTTGATGCACACATTGTGACAGTGGTTGATAGTGTTGATGTGGACGGGTCTACTACTATCCAAGGTACCTACGGTACACTGGTAATAGGTGAGGACGGTGCTTACACTTACACGCCAACAGAAGATATAGATGTCATCGGTGAAACAGACAGCTTTGAATACACTATCGAGGATGTCAGTGGCAATACAGCTATAGCTACTCTAGAAGTGACTATAAGCGACGGCACACCGCCAGCCGCAGGTGCTCGAATGACGTCAGACAGTGACTTTACAGTGGCTGATGACGAAGCGTCTATTGAGTTGCCTGACACCTCAATGACGTCGAGCAAAGGGCTAGACACTCTAAGCTTTGAGAGTGCGGATCAAAACATCAGCTTGGCTGATATTCTGGAGCCTGAAGTTATCGATATTATCGACATCAGTGGTACTGGTGCGAACACCCTAAACGTCGCCGCTGAAGATATTGAATCAGATATCTATGTGACGGGTGATGCTGATGATACCGTCAACCTCGATGGTGATAACTGGTCTAGTGTGCGCCAGACTGTTTCAGAAGGTGAGGAATACAATTTGTGGCAATCAGGTACTGACATCTCCACACAGATTTATATCGATACTGATATTACTAATGTTATCTAATAACAAATAATTAAATTTTAGTCTCTAAAACGCTTCCAAAATGGAGGCGTTTTTTGTACTACCTATTTAATTATTTTTAGATGTGAGACATAGGTAATCAGTCTAAAAAACTTTATAGCAAGTAATTAAAAGATAAATAATGTTTTAT
>NZ_JBQSVM010000084.1:0-3215 GCF_052376235.1 Psychrobacter sp. AOP7-A1-24
GCCGCATAACAATATATGCGGCTTTTTTATATTAAATTTATATTTTAGCAATGAACTGTCAGAGACATTAATTAATTAAGTAAGTTACTATCTTCCAGACACGATAAAACCGCATAGCAATTAATTGTTATGCGGTTTTATTGTTAACCATCCATGTTACCTATCACGACTGCTTTTCATGCATCCTTGCACAAATATTCAGTATATTGTGATACTGGGCATCCTGCCCTTTTCACTATAGCTTCAGTATTAACTGAAGCTATCAGCAAAGGTTATGTGTCCTTACTTCAATCGCTATTGTCATCCTAACGCTAGCTATCGAATCATTATCCTTAATGCGGTCAACTCAATCCTTGAGTCACATTCCCTAATGCCGTGTGACTATAATGCCCATTTCTCACTTCTATGTTAAGTCGCGTAAACGTCATTGCGTGTAAGCATATGCTTACACGCGTTTAAATAATAGAGTAACTCACCTTTCTTTCAGGTTTCTAAATAATCATTTCACCCATAATACCTACCAAAAAACCTAATGAGGCACCCAGTGATGGCAAATAATTATTGTCGAGCTTACTCTCAGGAATAATGTCTTGTATCAATAAATACAAGATTCCTCCACTCGCAAATGTCATCAGATACGCAGTAATATCAGGATGCTGACTGAGAAAAAAATGTCCGATTAATGCAGATATAACCCCAAAAAAGCTCAACCCAAAAAATATGACTAGTGTCTTTCGCACACTAAAACCACTGCGTACTAAGTCGCGAAACGAATTAAAAGATTCAGGTAGATTTTGTAAACCAATAAAAACTGCCAACAATAAGGCCATTTGTGGTTCGATAGCAAACACAGCACCCAAAGCAATAGACTCTGGCACAAAATCCATCATCATCGCAAGCAAAGTTGCTTGTTGACTACCTGATGATGCTAGCTTTCGATCTATTAGCATAAACAAGATAGCGCCCAATGAAAATGATCCCATCACTCCCCAAACACCCAGCTCATCCATACCTTTAGGTACCAATACCAATGCTAGTGCAGACAAAATGATACCTGCACCAAAAGACATTAATGTATGAACCAACTGTGACTTAACTGGACTGTCTTTGATATGGTGGTCAAACATGTTTGCTAATAGTCCACCTATAAATACCGTGACACCTGCAAATCCTGAAAACAAAATGAGTTTGAGTGGCATTTTTTTCCTTATTGTTATTTGAGTATCTTATAACCTGATTCCTTTTATCTGCCATCACTCGACAGCTGATCTTTGAGCCAATGATTACTCTCTGACATTTTTACTCATTTACAACTTCTTAACGTAAACGACATCTACCGCAAGGTTTTATACTCTATTATGGATAATGTAAGTAAACATTTCAAAAGATTTCTGCCAGAGTATTTATAAGTTGGAATCTAATCAGATGCCGAAGTAATAGCGTTTTAATGTATAACGTCTATTTAATATCATTATAAGATATAGCATCACGAAGACGATCAAACGCTTCTATATCAAGGCAACTGTGCCTACAACTTTTGTCTTTACATCTTATCCAGCTATAAAACACTATGCTATAAACAAAGTTATATCTATGGGCTATCGTATTGAAAATAATAGTTTTGAAAAAACAGGCGTGGCATTTTAAAGATTAATACTAAACGTGGTTTAGAAAGGTACGAAATACTATTAGGAAATCATTATGAGAAATTTATCATTTTCAACATTAAAAGCGGTAACGACTGGCAGCATAGTCGCAGCTTTATTGGCAGTGACAACAGGCTGTGTGACAACACCGAGCGGCTATAATGGCTATGACGACCTTTACGAACATGTTCATAAGGATAAGAAAGGACATAAAAAACACAAAGACAAAAAGAAAGATAAAGGTAGCTATGTCTCCGTTGTCGAGCGACGAGCTGCTAGTAAAGTTCGTAGCATGGGTTACCGTGTCAAAGACGTTAAATATAAAAATGGTGATCGTAAGATTAAGGTAAAGGCTGAGCGTGGACGCGATGATTATAAAATCGAGCTAGGCTATCCAAGTTATAACGTGATCAAACTGAAAAAGGATTAATCAGTTTTTAAGGTTCAATCCTCTTCACCAACACTTAGTTTAGACATCAAGCTTTATAACCAAGAACGGTATAACCAAATAAATCATCAAGTGGCTTATTTGGTTTTTTATGAGAAGTTTTACACCCCATAAGCTGATATTTTCCTACATAAAACTAGAAATCTAAAACTTTTATCACATCATAAGCTGGTGTTTCATATGGGTGCGCCTCTTTTAACGCCGCAATAGTAGCATCGATAAATGCTTCATCCACCACCATTTCAACTCGCCATTCATCAACCTTTTCTAAACTATCCTGTGTCCCAATATGCGGAGCACTACCTGATAATGGCACAAACTGACCAGTTCCTTGTATCTGCCAACAGCATTGCTCATAGTCTCCAATTTTCCCAGCACCAGCAGTAAACAGAGCAACCTTTACTTGGTCTAACGCTTCATCAGGAATAAACACGGTCAACTTATACATCGATTTACCTCATTAAATAGTTTTAAACCTCAAGCTATTAGTTCTTAGACAAGGAAGGATGATCGGTCCATATATAACGTAGCAGCCAATCTTTGGCGTCGCCTGCATAATCAATACCAATACGCGTGCGCAATGATACTGGAGGTTGGCGATCATCATCCTCTATCCAAACAGCTGATGTCGGAGAGATAGGTTTGCCATACAGATCGCGATTGATTTGCAAGCGTTTTGTCAATTTCCCAGGGCCTGCAAACTGCTTAAGATGTGTAAACTGCTTATCTGGACTGAGCTGCTGTTCTTCAATCAGACGGTCACTATTATCAGTCAAAAAACCAGCGCGAATCAGTACTGACTCAGGCGACTCTTTAGAGCCGCTAATTAAATTTAGCATATGATGCACACCGTATGTCAGATAGACATAAAACACGCCACCTTGCTCATACATAATCTTTGTGCGCGCCGTTCGAGTGCCTACATGTGAATGGCAAGCGGGATCATTTTGGCCTATATAGGCTTCGGTCTCAGAGATACGCATACGCAATATTTTTTCTGATCCATCGCTATCGGTTAGTTTTCGACATAAGACCTTACCAATCAGATCAGCAGCGACCACGCAGGTGGGGCGAGTAAACCAGTCAGGCTCTAAAGTAATTGATGAAGCAATAGACATTAG
>NZ_JBQSVM010000085.1:0-3010 GCF_052376235.1 Psychrobacter sp. AOP7-A1-24
TTGGTAGCATCGTATTTGCTTTAGTTATTCAGGGCGCCTTTAGAATATTGAAGTTGAGTAAGTAGCCAAGCCTAATAACTGAAGCAAATAGCTCAAGTAAGTAGCTTAATTAAACCGCTAAGTGTAAAGTAACTGGGTTTGAAGCAAATAAACAGAGGCCATCCCAGATTCTGTGTCACTAACTTTGAGCAAGACTTACACAAATTTCAGGAAGGTCTCGAGTGGGAACATTCTCTCTAGCACTGCGTCCAGCACCAATCAGAGTGGCAGAACCTGGGCTTGCCCAGTCACCATAACCAAATAACCATAACCGAGGCTCCTTGACCGCTTGCCCATCTTTAACTTGCACTTTTCCATCAGCTTCTAAGACATTTAAAGGTGCTAGATGGTCAAGATTTGGTTCAAACCCAGTACACCAAATAACGGCATCTATCGTTTCTTCACTACCATCAGCCCAAATGACGCCTTGTTCAGTAAATTGGTTAAACATAGGTACTGAATGTAAAACCCCTTTGTCACGTGCCGCTTTGACGGGAGGCACCATGACGATATCACCGATACCGGCCTCAGGATCACCATTATTGCTGCCAGTAATACGTGCAGTTGCTCTTTTGAATAGTACGTATCCATCGACATCGTCGGCTAAAAACAATGGGGGCTCACGTGTTACCCAGCTGGCGTTAGCCACTTCTGCCAGCTCAGCATATATTTGTGCACCTGAATTACCACCACCTACTACCAATACGCGCTTATTTCTGTAGGCGTCTGGGCCTTCATAATGCGCGGAGTGGCATTGCTCCCCAAGATACGCTTGCTGACCTTTGATAGAAGGAATTATAGGATTGCTCCAGGTTCCCGTTGCGCTCACGACGGTTTTTGCCAACCATGTAAAACTTCCATCAGTCACCCGTAAGCAATTGTTTTCATCATCACGCTGTACGCTTTGGACTTGATAAGGTCGGTAGATTGGTAACTTATAATGTTCTTCGTAGTCAGCAAGGTAATGGATGACCTCGTCTCTATGGGGATACTCTCCATCTTTTGCTTTTGGCATCAAGCGACCTGGCAAGGAGCTCATAAGAGCAGGAGAAAATAGGCGTAACGATGGCCAAGTATGCTGCCACGCGCCGCCACTTTGGTCTTGATTGTCAAGAATGATGAAGTCAAGTTTCGCACGTCTCAGATAGTAGCCAACGGCTAAACCGGCTTGACCACCGCCGATAATGATGGTGTCGAATACTTTAATTGACATAATGCTCCTTAGTGTCTGCTACCAGAAAAATCGGTGGTGTTCTAAAAAGTATGCTGGCATCAGACATAGCCATAATTGACATAGAAGAATACCAAATCAAACACCTTAAAGTGGTTATCAAACTTCTTTGAGAAGCAGCAGGTCTTTCGAACGGCTCGTCGCAATCGGTGTCTAAGGCGACAGTTATTACCTTCTATGCCTACCGTATGCTGCTTGCCGATTTGTTTCTTGTCAGGCTTGAATGCGGTTATAAAGCTATCCCAGTTATCCATGCTAATAGAACCATAGCTGACTTTCAGTTGTTTAAGACGGGCTCTTAGCTTCTTAGCTGTTTTCAGGTCACGTTTGCCCCAGACATAAGCGACAATCTCATTGGTAGCGCGGTCATAAGCATAAATAAGCCAAACTTTACGCTTCTTGCGATACACGTAAGTCCAAAACTCATCAACCTCTAAGCGTTCATAATAGCGCTTTTTAGGTGTAATCTTATAGACCGATGAGCCTATGGTGCTAAGGACTTTACCAATACTAATAGAGGCTATAACGGCTATGTCTCTGACGCCGCAACCTCTAACCGTCATTAGCCGTATGATGTCTTCTATTTTAGAGTGACAGCCATGATAAGTTAAGGCATGGTCGCCAATGAATTGACGTTTGCAGTCCTTGCACTGGTAGTTCTGCTTGCCATAGCTTTTTATGCCGTATATCGAAAAACTGGAGCTGTGACAGTCGGGGCAATTGATCTGTATTTGTGTCTTCATAACCTCAAATATATCATCTTGCTTTGGCTGTCACCCTCCTTTCATCTCCTCAGCATACTTTCTGACACACCACCACTTTTTGAATACCTTAATAGGTCTTTACTTACAAACGCGCGCTGATACAGACGTATCGTTCTAGGATGCGTTACGAAAAAGTAATGAGCGCTAAAAATAAACTGGGCTCTAAACCGTTCTAGTCATTTGAAAATAAAACTGTCATACTTTTAAATTGAATCTGCTACACCCCAAGTAATCGCCCAATAAGTGATGTTGCGACCATGGCCAATACACCCCACACGACGACGCGAGTGACAGCAGGGAGAGTGGGTGCACCGCCCAAGCGCGCCGATACCATGCCAAGTAGGACTAAGCCGACTATGGTCAGCGCGGCCAATGACCAAACAAGGATCTGGGCTGGAAACACCAAGATGCCGATGACAGGAAATATGGCACCAGTAATAAAGGCCAATGCGGAGGCAATGGAAGCTTGCAGGGGCTTTGCTTGACTGATTTCAGTTAGCCCTATCTCGTCACGAGCATGAGCCTCAAGTACATCGTGCTCAGTTAAGGCGACAGCAACTTGGTGTGCTAAGTCTTGATCAAGTCCACGCTGTTTATAAATTGTTGTCAGCTCGACAAGCTCCCGCTCAGGATTATGCGTCAGCTCGTAAAGCTCTTTTTTTAAATCAGCCTTTTCAGTATCTGCTTGTGAGGACACAGAGATATACTCACCAGCCGCCATCGATAAAGCCCCTGCAGTCAGTGACGCCAATCCTGTCAGTAATAAGGTTTGGCTGCTCGCGTTTGCGGCGGCAACACCAACCAGTAAACTGGCGGTAGAAATGAGTCCATCATTGGCGCCAAGTACCGCTGCTCTGAGCCATTGACTCCGGTTACTTAGGTGCGGCTCATCGTGAATAGAGTATGACATAGACATCCTCAAAAAATACGGTGGTGTTCTAAAAAGTATGCTGGCATCAGACATAGCCATAATTGA
>NZ_JBQSVM010000086.1:0-2856 GCF_052376235.1 Psychrobacter sp. AOP7-A1-24
CGCTCACAGGGTTATAGATAGTCTCACTGCTCACACCATCTCGTTGGGCTTCACGCATCTTTGGTTTTATCATTGATTCTAATGATGGCTGGGATGATGTGCAGATTTGATAGCTTGGCTTTGATAGCTTAGTTCTATTACCAGTCCCCATATCTCTATTATCAAACAAACACCAATAATATTAAAAAAGGAATATTTATGTATCAAGCCTTTCAGAAACACCTACAACAAGAAATCAGTGACATACGCGCGGCAGGGCTATATAAGAACGAGCGCGTTATCACTTCTCCGCAAGATGCACTCATCAAGATCGCCGATGGTCGTGAGATGCTTAACTTCTGTGCCAATAATTACCTTGGATTGTCTGACCACCCTGAGATTAAAAAGGCAGCTATCGGAGCCATTGAAGACTCAGGCTACGGTATGTCATCGGTGCGATTTATTTGTGGCACGCAAGATTTGCATAAGCAATTAGAGGCGGCAATTTCTAAATTCTTTAATACCGAAGATACGATTCTTTATGCGGCCTGTTTTGATGCCAATGGCGGTGCCTTTGAGCCACTGCTAACTGCTGAGGATGCCATTATTTCTGATTCGTTAAATCATGCCTCAATTATTGATGGTGTGCGCCTGTGTAAAGCCGCGCGTTACCGCTACGCCAATGCAGACATGCAAGATTTAGAAACGCAATTGCAAGCGGCACAAGCACAGCGTTTTCGTTTGATTGTCACCGATGGTGTGTTTTCAATGGATGGTAACGTGGCGCCGATGGATGAGATTTATGCGTTGGCACAGAAATATGATGCCATGGTGATGATTGACGAGTCGCACTCAGCAGGCGTGGTCGGTCGCACTGGCGGCGGTGTGACTGAATTGTTTGATCTACGTGGCGATGTTGAGCTAATCACTGGCACTTTAGGCAAAGCATTTGGCGGTGCTATTGGCGGCTTCACGACGGGTAAAAAAGAAATGATTGAGATGCTGCGCCAACGCTCACGCCCGTATTTGTTTTCAAACTCTATTCCTCCTATGGTCGCTGCCGCTGGGGTAAAAGCATTTGAAATGCTATCGCAAAACAATACCCTACAAGACCAATTGCATGAAAATACCGCCTATTTTGTGAAGCAAATGCAAGATGCAGGCTTCGATATCAAGCCTACCGAATCGGCCATTTGTGCGGTGATGCTCTATGACGCCAATGTCTCCCAGCAAATGGCAGACGCACTGCTTGAAGAAGGCATTTATGTGATTGGCTTCTTTTATCCTGTCGTACCCAAAAATGAGGCTCGCATTCGTGTGCAGCTCTCTGCTGCTCATACTCGCGAGCAGCTCGATCAGTGTATCGCTGCCTTTATCAAAGTCGCCAAGCAAATGAAGGTGATTGATTAAGCGTCGCTCGGTATTTATCTAAATTCAACAATAAAATGCAGTTAAACAAGAGAAAAGTATGAAAGCACTGGTTAAAGCCCATGCCGAAAAAGGCATCTGGATGCAAGACATGCCAGAACCAACGGTCGGCATCAATGACGTTAAAATTAAAATCAAAAAGACCGCCATTTGTGGCACAGATTTGCACATTTATAAATGGGATGAGTGGTCACAAAAAACCATAAAAACGCCGATGATCATCGGACATGAATACGTCGGTGTCATTAGTGAAATGGGCGATGGCGTCAAGCATCTAGAAGTAGGTGATCGCGTCACAGGCGAAGGCCATATCGCTTGCGGGCATTGCCGTAACTGCCGCCGTGGCAAGCTACATGTGTGTGAGAACACTATAGGCGTGGGCGTCGACCGCGATGGCGCGTTTGCCGAATATTTGGTGATACCTGCTGACAATGCCATCAAACTCGATGATCGAATCAGCGATGAGATGGCAGCCATTATGGATCCGTTTGGCAATGCCACGCATACCGCTTTATCATTTCCTGTCCTTGGTGAAGATGTGTTGGTTACGGGTGCGGGACTGATTGGGTCAATGGCGACAGCGATTTGCCGCTTCGCAGGGGCACGTAATATTGTGGTCAGTGATATCAGTGATTATCGTCTAGAGCTTGCCAAAAAAATGGGGGCGACGATGACCATCAACCCAGCCAAGGGTGAAACTATCGAAGGTGCTATCGATGAATTAAACATGCACGGCTTTGATATTGGGCTTGAGATGTCAGGCTCGCCTCAGGCATTTGATTCGATGATCAATAACATGTACAACGGCTCCAAAATCTCTCTCTTGGGTATTTTACCTAATACCACCACGGTGGATTGGAGCAAGATTATCTTTAAGGCGTTGACACTAAAAGGTATTTATGGCCGCGAGATGTGGGAGACGTGGTATCAGATGGAGCAAATGCTGATTAGTGGGATTGATTTGACACCAATCATTACTCATCGCATGCACATTGATGACTTTCAAGAAGGCTTCGATATCATGGAAAGCGGACAATGTGGTAAGGTAATTTTAAGCTGGGATTAATTTTGGCGATTCAGCATTTGAGGAATCGTGGTTAACTTTTACATTGTCATGACTGATAAAACGGCACTGATTATTTCAGTGCCGTTTTTTATATGGTAAAAATCATATGGGAGACAAGCTATGGGCGATTCTGAAGCCGAAAAACTTGAAAAGTATTTAGCAGAAAAAGCCAAGCAAGATCAGGAAAAAGAACAAGAGTCTGAGCCGCTTTCTGCTTATGATGCTTGTGTGCTAAAGCAGAGTGCTAAGATTCATGAGTTGATTGCTAAGGCTAAGAAGGGGTTGAATAGTGCGTAGCTGGGCAAAATATGTTTTTAAAGCTTAATTAGCATCAGACTATATTATTTAATAGTGAAGTAGATTAGTGAAAATTTAATTATAAT
>NZ_JBQSVM010000087.1:0-2504 GCF_052376235.1 Psychrobacter sp. AOP7-A1-24
TTCTGAGATAAAAGGTGAGATGCTAAATGATGAGTAAGTTCGTTTCTCAGTTGCGCGGCATTTAGGGTTAGATAATGCCAATATGCCAACCACTACTCGTGAGAAAGATGCCGTAGTAGAAATAACGCAAGTAATACGTAAGTTACTTCAACGACGACAGCAACTACCAACAAACCTAAATAAAGTAGCTGTATTGGAACTGCTCTATGACCATTACGAATAAATTGAGGTGAAAAGGCCATAAAGAATATAGCTACTTTGGGGTTCAATATATCAACAAGTACTCCTTGTTTAAAAGCTTTCCACGCAGACTCTTTGGGCTTATCTGCTGGAGTTATATTTAAACTAGTACCAGCTGAACGGAAAGATTTATATGCAAGATATAGTAAATAACCAACACCAATATACTTAACTATAGAAAACGCAAGTGCGGATGACACTAGAATTGCCGACACCCCAAGTGACGCCAATCCAACATGAAAAATAGCTCCAGTACAAACGCCAAGCGCGGATGCTACGCCAACCTTTTTCCCATTTGCTATTGTCTTAGGTAGCATGTAAAGAAGATTTAGACCGGGTGCAATATTCAACGCTAATGCAGTAGAAAAAAATAATAACTAATAACTTAAATCTGACACATAAATTATCCGTTCTAATAAAGGTAAAAGCCTAGAATAGCTTTGTTAAGCAGAAATTTTCTGTATGTACAAAAATACATTTAACACTAAGAAATAAATAGCACTGAAACTACCAAGGTACTATCGTAGAACGTGATACGTTATTACCTAACTTGTGTCGATATAATTTAATCCAAAACCTTAAAAAAATCAGTATTTAACTCTAATGACTCCTGACCTGTTTGAGCGGCAACGATAATACCTTCGCCAAATACAAACAAAGTGTCAGATTTCTGCTTAGCATCTTCTGCACTTATCTGTTTAAACTTATCAAGTAGCCATTTCCTAACCTCAGTTTTATGCTGCTTGGCTATTAAATGAGGTGAAGACTGCTTACCTGAATGCTCTGCGCAAGCGTTAATAAACATACAACCATAAAAGTCCTCTGATAACGTCCAGTTCTTGAGGAAGTTTAAGTAGCAAGTGGCAACATCTGTTACTTGCTCAATCTCAAAATCATCAAAGTCAGCTTTCAATTGAGTCATGAAAATCTGATGGCGATACTTAAGCGCCGCCTCAATCAAGCCTTCTTTACTACCAAAATGGGCATACAAAGTCCGTTTAGTAGTACCTGCCTGCTTTGCTAACAGCTCCACTCCACTGTTGTGAAAGCCTTGCTTATAAAAGAGCTCATAACTTTTTTGTAGAATAATATCTCTCAATTCCATTAGTTCTGCTCCTGTTATCTTTGTTCGGTAATAATAATAGCATTTATAGATACCATTCGGTATACTTGACAAGTATACCGAATGGTATACTTTCAATAATGTCTTTTTATTTATGATAGGAGTACGTATGCATTCATTCTTTAATTGGCATAAGTTAAGCGGTCAGGTGAACCAATGCCCAAACAGGTTGCCCTTATCGATGATAGTATTGGCTTGGCTTGGCGGCACCATTGCTACGGCAACGCTTGCTATGCTAGGAAGCTCAATAGAAGTTATTATGATTTTAGGATCATTTGGCGCCAGTTGTTTACTAATATTTGCCTATCCTACCAGCCCTTTTGCCCAGCCGAGAAATGTTATAGGTGGGCATGTTATTGCGACTCTTACGGGGTTAGTATTTATGACATTATTTGGTATTCACTGGTGGAGTATGGCAACGGCTGTTGGTACTACCATTGCGCTAATGCTGATATTTAGAATGCCTCATCCACCTGCTGGGTCTAACCCTTTAATAGTTATGCTAGGTGCAGTAAATTGGGGTTTTTTGATAACACCCACTCTACTAGGTTCAATCGTTTTGGTCATGGTAGCGCTGATTTATAATAATTTGGGTAAAGGTAAACAGTATCCGACTTATTGGTGGTGAACCATCTGAACCGCACCCAGATTGCCAAAGCTGCTCAATATATTATTTGCTATCTCTCGATTGATTTAACATGACTTACATTTACGTAATAAGAATAGATATTGGGATGCAGAGTTAATAGGCAATATTGTCTGAAAGCTGCGATAAAGACTCAAAGTTACTTTCAAGCTCAACCATCATCAAATATAAGATTCTGTTAGTGATCGTAACTCTAACAGCATGTTACTGACGGGTATCATGTCATCAAATATTTCAGGATTTATTCTTTTTACAATAGTTGCTAAAGGCGTAAAACTCCAGTAAACGCTCGAGGCAGCTATTGAGACGAGTAGTGTAATAGCGAAAAAAGTCATACTGAACTGACAATTAAACTGTAATAAATACTGATGATACACGTCTGTAGGCATGAGTATTTTGTCGTCTTTAATAATCATCGTGAGATAACGTTTACTATTCATTCTCGACTTACTGCACAAATTTGCACAATCAATAAATGTATTGACATCCTTTTAT
>NZ_JBQSVM010000088.1:0-1863 GCF_052376235.1 Psychrobacter sp. AOP7-A1-24
AGGACAAGTGTAACACTATAAGAAGTAGTGTCAATAAAAAAATGAGACAAAAGGGAGGGGGGGGTAGGAAAAGGCTCAAAAAGCCTATTTTTAAACACTCACGGCGGGATTATAGGGTGTGTATATTCTCAACTATGAGACAAAAGGGATGTATTACTAAGTACATCCCTAAAGACTCGCGTGTGTGCATTCCGAGTCGTGGAGTCGGTACACCACACGCGAGCATTATTATTACTTAGGCTAGAGTATTGATAGTTTGTCTTATGCCTTAACGCTTGCCCTCGGCGAAAAGATGCCGAGTGCGCTACAGGCTACAAGTAATGTCCTATGACATACGATAGCAAAAAGACTGTGACTGGAGGGCAAAGGGGCTGCTGCTGATAGTGAATTAGCACTTCAGCATGAGCCTTTGGAGAACTTGCAGGGAGGGATTTTTTAACACGCAGTTTCTACCCGAAGGGAGAAACTACTAAGCGTGCCTTATCAGGAACATAAAAAAGCCCTGTTGAGGTATCAGGGCTTAAAGGTTTTGCATTACTTCTTATTTTTATTTTTAAATCACATACAAGCTACTAAGCCTTGCTCAATAGCCCAGTCAGGTATTCCCACTGGTTGAGCCTCTAAGACTCTCATTAATGGGATGACGTTAGCGTCTTTTTGTTCTATATCTCTAGGTATACCAATATCTATGCCTAGCTCTTTCAATTGAGCTTTATAGCGGTAGTAAGTAGGACGTTTTAGTTCTAATTTTAAGTCTTGACCGCCTAGCCAAGCAAAATAAGCCATTTTAACCGATGGTTTTAAATTCTTTAGCTTATCGTCAGTTAATCGCATGTTGTTACTCATCTCTAGCCCCTTTATTAGCTGTAGGAGTAACATTTTACCAGTTTCAGCGTTCCAATTGGACACTTCATGTAATTGCCATTCACGTAGCTGATTAGACTTAAGAGTAAGCTCTATACGCAAGGCTCTGTCAGCATATGCGAGCATTTCAGGGGTTCGCAAAGCATCGGGAAAATTACTTTTTTTACTGTTTATTTCGTCACCTTTGGAGTAACACTTCAAGAACCACCGTCTTGAGCGAATATTGCCCCAATAAAGCGTGTCACCTTTGAACTGTCCAGCACCACGATGTTTAAGACTAATTTTTTGACCAGCAGACCGCAACCAAGCTAAAACTTCTTCACGAGTTTCAAGAAACCATGTTTCGTTAATATCTACTCTCGATACTGTTAATTTACCCATCTTAACGGCGTGTAGCTGCTCTAGGGTAGGTTTTAACTTAAGCTCTGGTATATCTAACAACTTATTAAAGAAAAGCCATACAAGGCGTTTTAGGTCGTTTGTGCCGAATAAATTATGTCCTTGCAGCCATTTAGTAGGATTGCCTGATATTTCTATTGTGGACTGTGTGATTGAGCGGATCGAAATTGTCGCATCATGTGAGCCAACAACAGGTAGAAATTTAACAAGTGACCATTCTATTGAGTCGCCATCTTTAGATAAGGAAACAACTTCACCATTGGAAATTATGCCGTCATGTTCGCATGACACTTTCATAGTTACCCAATCAATCATATTTTAATTCCTCTTTTAACACATCGAGGAAATCTTGCTGAGTATTCATAAGCATCTTACGCAAATGCGGTGATGGGTCTTTTTTCTCGTTGACCATGCGAATAGCGTCTCTAATCTCTATCATGTGCGGTCGCAGCATATCTAAATAATCAGTAACTAGGGTAGCCTTTGGGATACCTTGCAAGGCTGCTAATTCCATTAGTAGCTCATTCATATCGTCATCGACAGATAGGTTAATACGGGTCTTTTTAGTAGGCATTTCTATAATCCATATTGGAACAATAT
>NZ_JBQSVM010000089.1:0-1763 GCF_052376235.1 Psychrobacter sp. AOP7-A1-24
TGTTCATCTAGATGACAATGATGCGATATGGGTAGATAATAAGTGGCAGATGGAAGAGTAATTCTCCATTGCTATTAGTAGTTACATGACGTTTATTTGATGATTATTAATCATAGAAAAGAGCACTCAAACGAATATTAGGTTTGAGGGCTTTTTTATGAGTGTTTGATTTAGTTTTCTTATCTTTATTATTGTCTGTATAGCCAGTTCAAGCATTATAAATATATCTATAGTATGAATATATTACTTACTATGTATTCAAAATGATTTGACTTCTATCATTATAGCTGATAATTTTAAACTGTACTTTTATTAAAGGTGTGTAAAAAAGATATCGAAAACTTGTAAACTATGTAATCTAGGATAGATCAAATTGTTTACTTGTAATGCCTTACTCCTATTCTCACAATTATCAAAAGGAATTGATAATGAAGTTAGCTCCTCTTTTTTCAATTGGTGCTTTAGCCGCTATTTCTCTTCTTGGCTGTTCTAACCAATCTGCTGATGCGACAGACGGATCATCAGCCACTTCTCAAGAAGCAACTGTGCTACGATTCTCACATTTCTGGCCAGCAACATCATCTATTAGCAAAGAGGTCTTCGAACCTTGGGCAAAACAGATAGAAACAGATTCTGATGGTCGCCTAAAAGTAGAATTATATCCTTCAGCTGGTCTTGCCAAAGCAGATGTTACCTATGAATCTGCTGCAAAAGGTACGATTGATATTGGTTCACAGGCGCATGGCTATACTAATGGTCGTTTCCCTTTGACTCAGATAACTGAGCTTCCTGGTTTATCAAATTCAGCAACACAAATGGGTTGTATGCTACAGACTCTCTATGACGACGGTACTTTGGCTAGTGAATATGAAGACTCACATCTATTATTTATGTATGGTGCTGGACCTGGTGCGCTGCATACAACCGACAAATTGATACGCACACCTGAAGACATGAAAGGCATGCGTATCCGTCGTCCTTCTGCTGTGGCAGGTGATATTATCGAAAGTGCTGGTGCTTCGCCAGTAGGCTTACCTGCTAATGATATGTATACATCGTTACAGCGTGGCGTTGTGGATGGCTTGAGCTTCCCTTGGGAAGCAGTAACGGCTTTCAAAATTGATGAAATCACTAAGTATCATACTAATATTCCTTTCTATAGTTCAGCGCTTATGGTCACGATGAATAAGGCTAAGTACGATAATTTACCTGATGATTTGAAGAAAGTCCTGGATGAAAACTCAGGCATGGCCCTAGCCAATAAAGTTGGTGAGGTATTTGATAAACATGACCAGATGGCAATGCAAGCTGCTAAAGATAAAGGTGATGAAATTATCGATATTCCTGATCCATTAAACGATCCAAGTTGGAAAGGTCCGCTCGAAAAAGGAACCCAAAAGTATCTAAAGGATGTTAATGCTTTAGGTTTGGATGCAGACAGTGTTTATGAAAAAGCAAAAGCTGCTAGTGCTGCCTGTAAGGTCTAACCTATTGGAGGTGTCACATGGCATTTTTAGTCAAACTCAGTGTCTTAATCTCGCGGCTGTGTCAGTTTATCGGTGGTGTTAGTCTCATCATCATCGTGCTTACCACTATGCTCGATGTCAGCGCACGCTACATATTCAAACTCACCGGTGGTGAGTTTGGATTTACCGTCAAAGGTAGTGTAGAGATCGTCTCCTACTTTATGCTGTTTGCATTACTTGCCGCCTTTGCTGCTTTCGTTGAGCGCTCACAAATCATTGTCGATGTTTTTACTCAAC
>NZ_JBQSVM010000090.1:0-1480 GCF_052376235.1 Psychrobacter sp. AOP7-A1-24
CAATATTAAAATAATAACTCGAATACAAAGACGCCCCGACTTTGATAAATCGGGGCGTCTTATATTGTCTAGTAACGTAATTAGCTTGAACCTTTTCTGAGCAGCTTAGCTAATGATAAATCATTAATAATCTTAATTTATGCCAGTACCTTTTTATTTAGGGTAAACACCAAGACCGCGCCCAAAATGACTGTGCTTGCAATTATAAATGGCATGGTTAACTGCTCAGATAAAAATATCACACCTAGCAACGCAGCAATCACAGGAACACATAGCTGAACGATAGCCGCTTGTGTGTTCTTCAACAATGGCATCGCTGTATACCAGATACTGTAGCCCATGCCAGAGGCGATCGCTCCTGATGCACAGGCGAGTAGTGCACCTTCTATTGTGATGCTATTCAAATTGATATTTTCAAAACCCAAATTATCTAGATATGTCATACCTACCAGTAAAAGTATAGGCACAGCGACTAAGCTACGCACAAAGTTGAACCCTGTCGCTCGTAGCGGTGAGACGCATGATTTACCGCGTATACTATATACTCCCCAAGCTACGCCACTAATAGCCATTAACGATGCAGCCAATGGTGACGGTATGGCAGCTGATGGCAACATCAGATATACAAACCCTGCCACTGCAACGACAAACGCTAACCACTGTAGCGCGCTGAGCTGTTCTTTTTTATAGATACCCCAACCAATCATCGTAAGCTGAACCGCTGAAAACAAAATCAATGCACCAGTACCAGTATCGAGCTCTACATACGCAATTGAAAAGCACAGCGCATAAATTACTAAACTGACGCTACTTAACCAACTGCCCTTATCATTCAATATAGCATGAACGGTAGGGTTGTCATGGTTGGGCGCTTGATGTCGCAGTCTGTAAGCCTGTATAGCCATAATTATGCCTAGACAGGCCGTAGCACTAACCAGCCTGATAATGGTAAAGCTCCAAGCGTCGATATAGCCTTCTGCCAATGCCATTCGGCAAAACAAAGAATTCGCAGCAAAGGCGATTAGCGCAATGATGGTATAAATAGTGGCTTTCAAAAGTAGTTCCTACAATGAATAAGTAGCACAACACAGGCAAGTATAGGGTTTTAGTTCTAAATCGTGAGGTACGCTGTTATAACAATCGCTTGTTTTTAGTAAAAATAATAAATTGAGAATTTAACAGTCTAATTTGTAGTTGTCTCACAAGACAGGATATTTTGTCGTACTTATGGCAAAAAGTCTGTTTTAAATCAGAATAACGATAGTTGTATTGACGATAAGGTCTGAAAATAGCGATGATGTGCTTGGCATAAAACGAGCTATTAGAACAGCTTTCACTAAATATAATAAATCAGATAAACGGATAGGAAAAGAAAGTATGGATTGGGCAAGTATTTTTATTTATGACACAACTTGGTTGTTTGCTGTAGAAATTTTAATACGTGTCACTGTCATGTTTGTATTAATTATCACATTCTTGC
>NZ_JBQSVM010000091.1:0-1405 GCF_052376235.1 Psychrobacter sp. AOP7-A1-24
TATTATCAGTCAGTGAGACCACACCGTTTTAATGACTATTTAACACCGCTAGAAAAAGAGAAACGCTACTTTAACAAAAACCTCTTATCAGGTGTCCTAAATTAGTTGACCACTACACTTTATGATTATGTTTGATGATCGTATCAGTAAGCATTTAATCTAAAGGGCAGTTACACAGAATTCGGGATGGTCTCAGTATTAGTGTTTAATCTTTGGTAGATAACTCTCTAAAGATTTATTGGGCTTGTTAAAACTTTCAGGCTCTCGCTGTATGATATGAATCATTTCGCGCTTAAATGTGTCATTCTGCATTTTGCCGTCGTAACTTAGGCTCGGATGGTTGTTATAGTCATTCATAAACTGCACGTTATCAACAATCGACTCTATGGTAGCTTGTGACAGGGTGCCATCTTCACTGGTTAGTTTATCTAGTGTTTTCCGGTGGAATTTGAGCGTTAGCCCCTCGTAGCCTTTGCCTCTACTCTTTTTTTTATATTCCACACTAACCTTATAATTTGTACTTTCATTAATCTCTTCTAGGGCTTTATCGATCACATACTTTCGAAGTTCACTAAATTGCTTGTACTTGCCTTTTATACCCATAACATATTTAAAATCTTCAAGTTCATATGCTTTACTGTATTGATACTGTCCGATCCAACACACTATTAATTCATATAAGCGTATTGAGTGGATACTTGATAGCTCACTGATCTCTAACAACTTATATTTAGTAAAATTTGCTTTTAATTGTGTCAGATACGGCAATATATCCTCTGCAAAAGTTAGCGTAATCTTCCCTGTATTTGGGCTAAACAGAAGACTACTAACAAAGCGTGTACGCAATGCTTCATTGTCTGGCAGTGCGATGATCACTTCCCTTTCAAACAAGCGGTTACTAGCTTGCTCAATATCACGATAGATATTTTTTGCGTTGCTATCACTATAAAAAAGCCTTTTTATCTCATCAGCAGTAATAGTAAATTTGGTTTGTTTACTGATATTTGGCGCATCAGGTCTACTATCAATTTGACTAATACAAGTTAGTAAAAGCTCTTTTTCTTTTGTTGTCATCGTATAAGTAGCAAGAACTAAATCATTTGACTGTACGACTAAATTATTTTCCATTTTATATTTCACTATTTCTACGTTTATTAGAATTCCACATGAGACAAACTATCATAAAAATAGTAAAATAAATAGCTATCTTTAAACGACTCTTTTTTTGGCTCATTTACTCTTTTTTTGGCTCATTTACTCTTTTTTTGGCTCATTTACTCTTTTTTTGGCTCATTTACTCTTTTTTCTCTTTGTAAGCTATTGATATCAAAGGTGAAAAAAGGCTCTTAAACAGGAGTAAACAGGAGTAAACAGGATCAAATAAAAACCCTTAAAGAAACGGGTG
>NZ_JBQSVM010000092.1:0-1287 GCF_052376235.1 Psychrobacter sp. AOP7-A1-24
AATAAAAAAAGGCCACCCTGATTAGGATGGCCTTTTTTATGACTAACTCATAAGCTCATTACTGAGACTTAATGATTAGTTCAATACGCTAGCAACAACACCAGCGCCTACAGTACGGCCGCCTTCACGAATAGCGAAGCGAAGACCTTTGTCCATAGCGATTGGGTGGATAAGCTCTACGCCCATCTCAACGTTATCACCAGGCATTACCATTTCAGTACCGTCTTGTAATTGGATTGCGCCAGTTACGTCAGTAGTACGGAAGTAGAACTGTGGACGATAGCCGTTTAGGAATGGTGTGTGACGACCACCCTCTTCTTTTGACAATACATATACTTCAGCGTCAAACTTGGTGTGAGGAGTGATTGAACCTGGCTTAGCTAGTACTTGGCCACGTTGTACGTCTTCACGCTTAGTACCACGTAGTAGTACGCCACAGTTTTCGCCTGCACGACCTTCGTCAAGCAGTTTGCGGAACATCTCTACACCAGTACAGGTGGTTTTTTGAGTGTCACGGATACCAACGATTTCGATCTCGTCACCAACTTTAACGATACCAGACTCAACACGGCCTGTTACTACAGTACCACGACCTGAGATTGAGAATACGTCTTCGATTGGCATTAGGAACGATTTGTCAACGTCACGCTCTGGCTCTGGGATGTAGGTATCTAGTACTTCTAGAAGTTCTACAACCGCTGGTTGGCCATATTTGTCTTCTGAGCCTTTTAGGGCTTCAGTAGCAGAACCTTTAACGATTGGGGTGTCGTCGCCTGGGAAGTCATAATCGTTCAATAGTTCACGAACTTCCATTTCTACTAGTTCTAGTAGTTCTTCGTCATCTACCATGTCACATTTGTTCATGAACACGATGATGTACGGTACGCCAACCTGACGTGATAGCAAGATGTGCTCACGAGTTTGTGGCATTGGGCCGTCAGTTGCAGATACTACTAGGATTGCGCCGTCCATTTGAGCAGCACCAGTGATCATGTTTTTAACATAATCGGCGTGACCTGGGCAATCTACGTGTGCGTAATGACGAGTTTCAGTGTCATATTCTACGTGTGAGGTGTTAATGGTGATACCACGTGCTTTTTCTTCTGGTGCTGAGTCAATAGACGCATAGTCTTTTGCTTCGCCGCCTGATTTGATTGCAGCTACGGTTGCGATTGCAGCGGTAAGGGTGGTTTTACCATGGTCAACGTGTCCGATGGTTCCGACGTTGACGTGTGGCTTGTTACGTTCAAACTTGGCCTTTGCCATGGGTATTTCCTCTTTTTTTGG
>NZ_JBQSVM010000093.1:0-1279 GCF_052376235.1 Psychrobacter sp. AOP7-A1-24
AAATGCCACAGTCTATTAAAGGCTACCTCATGGGTATCTTTATGATGGGCTTCTTTGTCATCGGTATCGTATTCTCATGGGGACTCTATGAGAGTGCTATTGACGCTGTTGAATATGGCAAAGTCACCCAAGACTTAAGACTCTCTATGATGCCTATCTATGCCATCAGCGCTTTTTTAAGTACCTTACTAGCCATTCGCTCATTGATCGAATCCATCAACATCTTTAAAACAGGCGAATTCTTTGACGCCGAGGAGACAGGCGCATGAGCCCAGAAATTATCGGTGCGATTGGCCTAGTTGTCATGATTCTGCTTGTCATCTTACGAGTACCCGTTGCACTTGCCATGTTAGGTGTCGGTTTAGTAGGTTTTGGTGCGGTTACCGCGCCTAGCGGTGCACTACAAATGCTTAAAGACATTCCTGTTGATGTCTTAGCGAAGTATGATTTTAGTGCCATTCCCTTATTTATTCTTATGGGTGTATTTGCCACCCACTCAGGTATGGCAGGTAAGCTATTTGAAGCAACACGAACCATATTTGGTGGGGTAAGAGGTAGTCTTGGTATTGCAGGTATCGGCTCGTCCGGTATCTTTGCCTCTATCTCAGGCTCATCACTTGCGACTGCCTCTACCATGACCAAAGTCGCGTTACCGCAAATGGAAAAGTACGGTTATCAGCCAGGGTTTGCCTGTGGCATCTTAGCTGCTGGTGGTACGCTGGGTATTATGATTCCGCCCAGTATTGCCTTACTGGTCTACGCCATCTTAACCCAGCAGTCAGTTGGTGATATGTTCATCGCTGGCTTCTTGCCAGGTATGCTCGGTATGGTGATGTATTCCATCACGGTAATGATTATGGTGCGCTGGAAGCCGCACTTGGCACAGCGCGGTGAGAAAACCACTTGGAAAGCCAAGCTACTGTCGCTGACGGGCCTTATACCATTTAGTTTTATCTTTATCATCATTATCGCGGGTATCTTCTTTGGGTTATTCACGCCAACAGAAGGAGCAGCAGTAGGAGCCTTTGTCTCTTGGGCTTATGCCTTTGCTAAAGGTATGCGTCTAGATGGCCTCAAGCAATCGTTGATTGAGACGTTAGCACTCTCTGCAGTAGTGTTCTTTATGCTATTAGGCGCTGAGGCATTGGGATATTTTATCTCTGTGTCACGCTTGTCTTATTCATTGGCATCTTGGATCGGTGGGTTGGCTGTTAGTCCAATGATTGTCCTGATCTGTATCTTATTCATGTACTTCCTACTGGGACTGTTCATGGATGCG
>NZ_JBQSVM010000094.1:0-1274 GCF_052376235.1 Psychrobacter sp. AOP7-A1-24
AACATTCCATTTTTGTAATACATATTCAGTGACATATTAAGACAATTTCCTTAAATTTTTAATACTCAAGTAACCAACATATTCTTTGTCCTCTTTGAGATCAACACCGTCAGTAATCACGATAGGCTCAATCAATAGCTGAACATTTAAGAGTAGATCGTTTACGTTATAGATATCATCTATATCCACTTCGAACTTATCATCAATATGTGACGCGGCATCGAAAGATGAATCATCATCTTTAAAGGTAAACTGTTTATAAAAGTCGCTTTGCTTTGCCTGCTTAATAGCCTCTGCCTGACTTGTGGCCACAATCAGAAGCTTGTAATGAAACTCTTCAAAACTGCCCTGTTGATAGCCACCCAAGTTTATGAAAAATAATTTCAAGTTAGGATTTTTGCCTACTTGTTCACCTGATTTGACCAGTTTAATCCCATAACCACCAACGTTAGTAATCGCTCGATACGAATCAACGTGCCATTTGTTTTTGACCTCTGGCCAATACTGATTGATATCTTCTACCAGCTCACTTACTTGATTGGTAGCGCCAAAGAAAATATCGTGTTGCTCAATCAAACGACCCTTAGGACGACCACCCAGTTGAACCATATATAGTGTTAGCATGTTACGTCATCTCTATTAAACAAAAATTTGTAGTTAATCTCAAGGCAATACTATCACTGCCAGATAGCATGTGCTCAAATACAGTCATACTGGAGCGACTCTGCCTGCCTTCAATGCAAATGCCCAATCTTCACGTCCGTTTTTTAGAGCAAGATTTGCTGCGGCTTCATGATTATAGGCGACCTTGATATGCTCAGTTTGCCACTGTTTACCTTGTTGGGTCTCTATACACTTGATAAGTGCATAACTCGCATGAGGCGAATAAGTTTGCATCTTATGTATAATAGGCAACTCATCTTCATAAGCCGGATAGCCAACGCTACCACTATTCACAATAGTTTGTCCTGATGATAGCCTTACTGTTCGCGGAATATGTGTATGACCACATAAGATAACCGCACTATCAATACCATCAAGCAATGCCAATATAGTCTCATCATTACGCACTGTTGGCTGACCCGTTTCGATATCCTCTAGCAAATATGTCATATCATCAGTCGGCGAACCGTGGCAAAGGTATACATCTTCATTTACATGACAATCAAACGGCAAAGATCGCATCCATTCAATCGCTGTTTGAGAGAGATCTTTGACAATAAAATCCATGGTTGGATTATTAGTAATTTCTGCCGTAGTAGCTTCATAAATCT
>NZ_JBQSVM010000095.1:0-1263 GCF_052376235.1 Psychrobacter sp. AOP7-A1-24
CAGTGGCTGCTTCAAGATTTAAAGTTTTGTTGATCTAACTTTTAATTTCTAAAAGTTTAGTTATTGCAAACAAGGTCTTAAAAATAGTTAATCAGCACACTTTGTTCTAATGTAATGCAATAACTGATATACAAGCAAACAATGCTATATACGTGATTGATACAGTGTCGCTACCTAAGTAAATACCAATTGAAAATTAAACCGTTAGACTGATAACTATCAATATGAAGGTCTAGATACTATGACTGAATAATTGATAAGTTTATCAATCCTCAGTCGGCATTATATTTATAGAAAATTATTAATTTAATTAAACCTCTCAATCAATTATTTACTCAAAAAGGAATTATCTCATGTTAAAGAAGAATTTATTATCTATTGCAGTCGTAACCGCAGCCATGTCATTAGCCGCTTGTAATGATACTGAAACAGTTGCAGAGCCAACCGAACCTGAAGTAACTACAGAAGAAACGGTCGTTGAGCCAATGGCTGAGACAGATACCGCTGTAGAAGCAGAACCAATGGCCGAAATGGACATGGAAGCGACTCAAACAATCGCTGAAATTGCAGCAGAAAATGAAAACCTAACGATTTTAACCGCTGCACTACAAGCTGCAGGCCTTGACACTATGTTAATGGAAGATACTAAGCACACTGTATTTGCACCAACTGATGATGCATTTGCCCCAGTATTAGAAAAACTAGGTGTGACTCAAGAAGAGTTATTGGCAAATACTGACTTACTAAATACAGTGCTTCCATACCATGTATTGGCAATGGAAGTAAAAGCTGCTGATATCCCATATGGTACTGATATCGAAACAGCAAATGGTGCAACTATCTCTATCAGCGAAGATAATGTTATTACTGATGCTACTGGTAACACAGCAAACATCACTGGTACAGATATCATGGCAACCAACGGTGTGGTTCATACTATCGATGCAGTATTGATGCCTGAATAATCTGTTTGTTAAATTATAGATTTTTAGTTTATAAGTTAATGAAAGAAGGCCCAGCCATCGTGCTGGGCTTTTTTGTGTCTACCATTCAAGAATAGGTAGCTTCAAATAGGGAGGTCGATGCAAAGGGTCATATTGATGTGTTATTTGCTACCTAGATTGATGCAGTTATCTAGTCATTATTAAGTCATAAAGTGTCAGAGTGGGCTTTGTACAAAGGACAGTCAGAGAATAAAGTAGTTATTGAGTACTACTTCAAACTGAGGTCAACATTGAGAAACGATAGAATGATTTTAAGATA
>NZ_JBQSVM010000096.1:0-1213 GCF_052376235.1 Psychrobacter sp. AOP7-A1-24
GGCTCTATATCATTATCACTTCCGTTTGCCGCCGCCATTATACCTACCAAACCTAATCCAGCGGCAGCAGGTATCCACCAAGGAATAGCAGCAGCGGCTATGTAATCTTCACCACCTAACGCTTGTCCCTCGACATCGCCAATTTCTAGCTGTGTCACATAGTCGTAAGTCTCGCCAGTATCAGGAATATAATAATAGTACTCACCATCTTCAGCGATTCCGATTAAAGCAGCATCTGGATTGTCATAAAAGCCTTCTATAATAAGATCACTTTCTTCTCCCTCTTTTTCAAAAGAGACATGAAGATCATTCTTTATACGCTTAGTAATGATATGGTTAGGGGCACGACCAATAGCAGTATCATGAAATTCGTAGTTCACTTTATCCATAGTGGTAATAATGGTCGGCTTCCCATTTTTAGTCACTACTTGTACTTGCTCAACCGTCTGCGTCGTATTATTAGTTTTTACTATAATCGTATTCATGTTTTTGCCTTTTATTTTAATTCTATGTTCAATATGCTGTCCAAATTAGCTTATTAACAGGTGACTCCATCCACCAATGAAAATACAACTATTGATTGCGTTCCTCTATCACGGCTACAACTCGACGGTTGAGCTGTCGCCCTTCTACCGTATCGTTGCTAGCTCTTGGTTTCGACTCCCCATAACCAATAGCGGTTAAACGTTCATCACTGATGCTAAACTGCGAGATTAATACTTCTTTGACTGCATCTACTCGGCGTTGTGACAGTGTTTGGTTGTAACTATCACTACCACGATTATCAGTATGGCCTTCGATAGTGACTGACGCATTAGGATATTGCTTCATAAATACTGCCAACTCAGTTATTTTAGCGTAGTATTCTGGACGTAAAATAGATTTGTCTGTCTCAAATAATACTTCAAGATCGATGATGACTTTTTTGGTCAATACAGGTGCTTGTTCTACAACGACACGATCTAGTTGCTGGATAGATATTGGTGTAGTACAGTTATTAGGAATAACACGACTAATCTGGTGTGATTGATAACGTTTATTAGTTAATAAAGTTAAAGCAACCTCAGAGCCAACCTGTTCTAAAGTACTTTCCCCTTTCTCACTCACGTTAACCTGAAAAAAATAGGTTTGAGCTCCTGTTAGCTCATAATTTTTTTTATCTGCTGATAAGTCGTTATTTTTAAAGCCTGTAGCATGCGCACTTAATTGATTA
>NZ_JBQSVM010000097.1:0-1103 GCF_052376235.1 Psychrobacter sp. AOP7-A1-24
GTTTATAAAAAATTAACTAAATAAATTTAGACTACAGATAATATGACTGATATAAAAAACCAATTGTGAGCTTTATAGGATTACGGTGTACAAGGTTTACGCCGTATTCGTTTGATTTTTAGGGAAATATAACACTATAACTTTATCAAGGACTATAATATGAACCCTCATTACTTAGCGGTTGCTACCATAGCAGTAAGCACCCTCGGTTTTTCTGCCTGTACCTCTCACCACCAAGCTTCAGAAGAACAGCTGACTGACACTAGTGCGACTGTAGTAGCATCGCAAGATAGTCATAGCGCCCATCATCCTAAGTGGTCATACGAAGGTAGTACAGGTGCTGAATACTGGGGTGACGTTGAGGGCGCTAGTACCTGTAAAACAGGCAAACAGCAGTCACCTATCAATATCACAAAAGTGACTGCCAGTAGTGCGGCAAAGCCAGTTATGGATTATGCTAAATCTACTGACATTCAAATCCATGACAATGGTCATACTGTCGTTTATACACCGACGACCGAAAACAACGCTATTATATTAGACAATGAACGCTATGTACTGAAGCAGTTTCATTACCATACACCAAGCGAACATCAATTCGGCAGTCAAAACTATCCAGGCGAGGTTCATTTTGTTCACGCCAATAGCGAAGGCAATCTTGCAGTAGTAGGTGTCATGCTAAAAATTGGTGAAGCCAATGATATGCTGCGCGTGTTGCTAAACGGGACTGAGATGACCACCCAAAACGATAACGACTATACGGCTAGTAATATTGATTTATCTAGCTTAGCCCCTATCATGTCCACTTTCTATCATTATAGCGGCTCGCTAACGACACCGCCTTGTTCAGAAAGAGTCCAGTGGTATGTCAGTAAGCAACCTCTAACCTTGACTAGCGATCAATTTAAGATTATGTCTGATCTATACGAAGGCAATAACCGCCCTATTCAGCCACAAGGCTCACGTAAGGTAGAACAGCTTAGCAAATAACCCCATCGTCATTGATAGAATTAGATTAATATAAAAGAGATACCACTAGAGCGTGTCGTCATTACCTATAATCGTTATTATCGATAAATAGGCTAATTGATGACACGCCCTAG
>NZ_JBQSVM010000098.1:0-1068 GCF_052376235.1 Psychrobacter sp. AOP7-A1-24
GACCTATAGATACTAATGAGACAGAGTTAGGAAGATTGAATAATCGTAGAGTAGTGGCAGTGATTAATCCATAAGCTTGCTGAAAAAATATCATTAATTAATAAGGAAATTAACAATGACTACTATTACTGTCAAATCATATGATCAAGCTAAAAATATTACAGAGCAAGCTGTAGTCGTTAACAACGGTCAGCCTGCTATTATTCAAGCTACAGAAAAAGTTAATTATGAACTTTTAGACGAATCTACTGGGCGTGCACCGTATCACGTTATAACAAAGCGTGTGGATAATAATTTGCAGCTCTCGTTCGATGAAGATATTGAGAACCCAGATTTAATTATTGAAGGATTCTACGACACTGCCAATAGTGAATTGATTGGATTGGCTGAGGATGGTAATTATTATTACTACATTCCAAATTCGGGTGAGTATGCAGATTATATAACAGCAATGCCCGAAGGTGCGATTGCAGGGCATGCATTAGGAGGAGCCTCAAGTGCCACTCCTTGGTGGGTAGGTGCCAGTGAAGTAGATGGTTTCAAAGTAATGCCTTGGCTAGTGGGCTTAGGAGCTATCGGTGCAGGCTTGGCAGTCGCAAAAGATTTAGACTCAGATGATAGTCAAGATGGTGCAGATGGACAAAGTGGTCTTTCAGCTTATGAAGTGTGGGAGAACCTATCAGGTAATGAAGGTAAAACTGAAGCAGAGTTCATTGAAGCAATTACCGGTGAGCAAGGAGTGGCAGGTGCAACCGGTGCTCATGGTGAATCAGCCTTCGACGTATGGGAAGCGCTACCAGGTAACGAAAACAAAACTGAGCAAGACTTCATTGATTCTATTACTGGTGATGATGGAGTTGATGGTAAGTCAGCGCTTGAGCTATTGGTTGAGGCGAATGTACTACCAGCAAATGCAACCGTCGCTGATCTGATTGAGTACTTACGCGGTGAAGACGGCGCGGATGGTACAGATGGTGCTGACGGTCAGGACGGTGCTGATGGCACGGATGGTAAGTCAGCGCTTGAGCTATTGGTTGAGGCGAATGTACTACCAGCAGATGCGACCGT
>NZ_JBQSVM010000099.1:0-1036 GCF_052376235.1 Psychrobacter sp. AOP7-A1-24
ATAAATCTGGGCTATTTTCTGCACAAATATAAAAGAGAAAACCAAGTGAAAAAGCCCCACCAATCGTAATATGCAAAAATGATATTAGAACCAATGACCAAATCGACATGAATGCCTCCTTTATTCGCTTAACGCTTGCTCAAAATATTGAGTGCTAAATATAAAACCTTAATATCGCTATCGTTTAAACGGCGTCAGATCTATCTCTTCGAACTCACATACCGCTTTTATACTAGGGTTTTCACTTAATCGATTTAGATACACTACCAAATTTTTATAGGCCATAGGCGACTTCTCTAACGGTAACGACCACTCCGCCAACATAAATAAGAAATAATCACATGCCGATAGTTTATCACCAAGCAAAAACTGATTAGACTCTAGTTGATCATCAATGATAGACAATGCCTCTGCAATACGCTCATCTTGAGCAGATATGATATTGGGTATATTGCTCTCGTCATTGGTGTGACGATGTGGATAATAGCGAACCATCAGTTCCGCTTGCAATGTGTTGTTTAAGAATGCCAGCCATTGAAAAAACAACGGGCGTTTAGGGTCGCCAAGTGCAGGTATCAACTCATACTCTGGATATGATTCACAAATATGAATACAAATAGCAGGACTCTCAAAGATAGCCTGCCCATAATCAACCAGCGTTGGAATACGTCCAGCAGGATTCAAGCTCAAATAATCAGCTGACTTATGACTGTCACTCTCTCTTTCAACCAGTACCAACTCATAATCCGCTTGCACATGATGCAGCAAAAAATGTGGCGCTAAACTCGCATTGTTCGGATAATAGTAAAGTTTAAACAACACAGACTCCATTCTAAGGCTGATAGAGAGCGATAGTGATTTGCTACATGTCTGTCTGAGACGTATTTCAAATCAAAGCTTAATCGCTTAATAGAAGATCACTAGTGGCTTTAGCTGTTAAATCTACTTTTGATAGCAGGTTCATCATTATTGATGCTTTTTATCGTCTCAAATCCTTCTTTCGTACCAAAATATAGAGCATCTGTTTTTTTCTCTC
>NZ_JBQSVM010000100.1:0-996 GCF_052376235.1 Psychrobacter sp. AOP7-A1-24
CTTAGATTAACACATGAAGTGCAATACCAAATGCAAGGTGAAAAAAAGACCTAGATGCGCTAGCATCAAAGTTTTTATCCACCGACCAAAGTGAGATTGCAACCATGAGCTATACACATCTAAGCCTAGGTGAACGATACCAGATTTATGCCCTTAAAGGGGCAAAACATAGTATTAATTTTATAGCGAGGGCGTTAAACAGAAGTCCCAGTACCATATCAAGAGAGCTTAGACGCAATAAAAGCCTACGAGGTTACCGAGCAAAGCATGCTAATAACAAGGCTTGTGACAGACGGGCTAACAACGCCACAACTATTGTGACTGACCTCTGGGCATGGGTGACAGACAAGCTTAAAGAGAACTGGAGTCCTGAGCAAATATCTGGCGTTCATGCTGGTATCAGTCATATGAGCATTTATCGCTATATTTGGCGTGATAAGAGGCAAGGCGGCACATTGTGGCAGTGTCTCAGACGTAAAGGAAAACCATACCGGCAGCGTCTAACCGCTGAGACTCGAGGTCGTATCAATGACAGAGTCTCGATTCATGAGCGCCCTTGTATTGTTGAAGAACGCTCACGTATTGGAGATTGGGAAGCCGATACCGTTATCGGTCAGCATCACAAGCAAGCGATTGTCACGCTCGTTGAACGTAAAACGGGGCTATTGAAGATGAAGCGTGTGGGTCATAAAACAGCACAGCAAGTATCAGAGGCAATGATAGAACTCTTAGCGCCAGTGAGGTTGCAGGTTAAGACCATTACCTCTGACAATGGTAAAGAGTTTGCTCAGCATAAGAAGGTGAAACAAAAGCTCTTTAGCCCTTTCTTCTTTGCCGATGCTTATGCGTCATGGCAGCGAGGAACCAACGAAAATACCAACGGCCTTATCAGAGAGTACTTGCCTAAGGGTTGTGACTTTAGACAAGTCTCTGATGATGAGATGCAGGACATTGAGAACAAATTAAACAACAGACCAAGAAAACGATTAGGGTTTA
>NZ_JBQSVM010000101.1:0-995 GCF_052376235.1 Psychrobacter sp. AOP7-A1-24
TTAGGATACTAGCGCTATTGATAGTTTGCGGACCACTACAAACCACGACGTCTGAGTAATACCCATCTTTTAAACTTGTATGAAACATCTTCTCTGAACCAATTCCGATATGAATAGGAATATGTTTTCTAATATCAGCTGAATCTCTAAAAAATACTACTCTACTTTTATTTTCACCAAGCGACATGTCATTAGGTATTTGAAAGACTTGGCCGTTTTTACTCCAGCGTCTTTGGTTTTCATTGGTAACGTCTGTAGAGTTCGCCTCGATAAATTTACCGTCAAGAGTTTGACAGCCGATCACATTCATGATGAGAAAAATAGTACCAACTAGTGCAAGGCTATTAATACGCATAATATCTACTCCAAAAAAGCGGGTTCAATAACCCAAAATAAGTGAAATCTATGAAAATAATATTAAAAATGGCAATAGTCTTCGATACCGATCATTCTTAGCAATTGATCGGTCATTAATTTTAGATGAGATAGTTTTTTCTTGGGAGGTTCTAGTTGCAAACAACTATTGGCACGAAGGGCAGATATATAGTTTTTATTACAACAACTATATTTATTATCGTTGATAGACATACATAACATATTCATAGTACGGTCATAAGACATCTGACCTATACTTATAGAATATTTCACACCTACTGAACTATTTTTTCTAATAGTTAACAGCATGGTTTCGAAAATCATAAAATCTCATCCTTAATTATCAGTTGGCCTATATAAAGAAAATCCATTTTCTCATGATGACTTACAAACCCTTTTTTAAGAAAATTATTATAGGTTTTTCCAATGAAATACAACTTAATAGTCTAAAATATTTACTTATAAGAATATAAAGATCAAATTACAGTAGTAGTACAATATGGTTGTTACCTTCACCTCAAGATACATACTATCAACAAAAATTTAATTTATAAACTATTTATATAACTTTTGTTACTTATTTATGAATATGTAAATACATGTATCTTGCTAAAAAACCT
>NZ_JBQSVM010000102.1:0-992 GCF_052376235.1 Psychrobacter sp. AOP7-A1-24
ATAATCAAATCAGGCGTACTAGAGTGTAACCAATTAACCAAAATCCCTGCAACAATTACCCCTAAATTGATAATGACATCGTTTGAAGTGAAAATCATACTGGCCTGCATATGAGCTTCTTCTTTGCTTTTCGATTTCTGTAGTAAATAGAGGCAAATCGAGTTTGCAATTAGCGCAAGAATCGATATAACAATCATGGTAGAAAAGTCAGGTAACTGCTCATTGCCAAAGAAACGTCTTAGTACTTCTAAAAAACCAAGAATCGCTAGCGTAATTTGAAAATATCCGGCAATTCTAGCAATCCGTTTTTTCTTAATGACCGTTCCACCGACCGCAAATAAGCTAATTCCGTACACGAAGCTATCTGCTAACATATCTAAGCTGTCGGCGACCAACCCCATCGAACGAGAAATCAGTCCCGTGCTCATTTCAATAATAAAGAAAGCAAAGTTAATGACCAGCACTATCCATAGTAGCTTTCTTTGCTCAGCATCTTTTTTGTGACTAGAGTCAGTATCAGTTTTAAAATTATTGTTGGGATCGGAAGGGTCAATGGTTTCGGTCGAGAGTAGGGTGTCACCTAAATTTAGGTCATGAATAGCCGTTTCTATCCCTTCTACATTGCTATGATGAAACACAGTTAATTTACGGTTAGGAATGTCGAACTCAAGATGTTGAATATCCGAGTCGCCCTCTAATTTCATTCGGATTAGGTTTTCCTCCGAAGGACAATCCATCTTCGATATTTTAAAAGTTGTTTTATTCATATCTAGATTTATATCCGGGTGGTGGTTCAAAAAGTAGGCTGAAAAAAACAGGCTGAGAAATTGATAAATAGTGAAATGCAAATAACACTATACATCAAATGCCCAGCCTGTCTAAGTGACAATATAAAGAAAAATGGTTTCAAAAGCTATACCCTAAAAAACTTCCGCCAGTTGTCTGATTAAAATCTCCCAAGTTTAAGTGTACGGGATTGACAGCAGGGATCA
>NZ_JBQSVM010000103.1:0-975 GCF_052376235.1 Psychrobacter sp. AOP7-A1-24
ACTGATTGAACCGACTAAGTTTGACTAGATAACGTGATTATAAATGAGGTAGTGTTTAGACTTTCTATGATACCAAAAAAACCGCTTTTCTGATGAAGAATATCATGACTATAAAAATACCAAGTACCCAAAAACCTATCGATAATAATTCGACAATGTCTAAAAATAGAGCTACAGAGCTTGAAACCCATCCTTTTGAGCCTGTCTTACCGCCCAATGCAACGGTCATGATGATGGGTACTTTTCCACCGACTGCTGATAAATGGGCAATGAGCTTTCATTATCCCAACTTTTATAATGATATGTGGCGTATATATGGCCAAGTGTTTTTTGATGATGCTGACTACTTTAGAGTAGGTGATGAAAAGCGATTTGACCCTAAGCGTATTCGCGCCTTTATGTTTGAACGTGGTATAGCCTCTTGTCCGACAGTAAAGCAAGCCATTCGTGAAACGGGTAATGCTTCGGATAAAAATCTAACGGTAGTCACACCTGTTGATCTAGATATTGTCTTGCCACAAGTGCCAAAGGTAAAGACACTGTTCACAACAGGAGGTAAGGCGACAGAAGTACTGCTTGGATTATTAGATGAACCAATTGCCAAATCAAAACACCCAAAAACCAATCAAAGTATGCATTACCCTTATCAATGGCAGAATACGGGTAACAGAAAAATGGATGTTAATGATTTGACCTTATATAGACTGCCTTCGACCTCACGTGCTTATCCGCTATCATTGGATAAGAAAGTCGCTGCGTATAGAGCGTTTTTTGAAAAAATGGGTAAGTTATAAAGTAAAATTAGAGAAATGGTTGCACTAATAGAAGATAAAGCTCAAAGATATTAAAAAGTATTTATCTAGTAAAGCTGAACGTTTCTGATGTCAGCAAATGTGGTGAATAACATATCTATAATTAGTATCTAAATCTATTAAATTAATTAAACCATAACCCATTGAAAAAACTATAAATTTA
>NZ_JBQSVM010000104.1:0-947 GCF_052376235.1 Psychrobacter sp. AOP7-A1-24
ACTTATTATATAAAAAAGGCCAATAGGTTCACCTAGCGCATCTGTACTTTATAATTGATGATACACCTTCGACTCGTATAAACTAAATACAGGCTAAGGCATTAACTTAACTCGTGGATACACCATATTTGCAGGGGACAATAAGTTGTCTAAAGTCTCTTTATCCATAAGATTTTCTTCTAAGACAATATCGTAAACGCTGCCGCCAGTTTGTTGGGCTTTTCTTGCTACATAAGTGGACGACTCATAACCTAAATAAGGGTTAAGTGCCGTGACCAATCCGATATTATTGAATACCTGACTATTGCAAGCTTCATCATTCATGATGATGCCATCAATACAGCGCAGGGCAAATACTTCACAAACATTGGCCATCATGCTTATACCCGTGAACAAATTAAAAGCAATAACTGGTTCAAATACATTAAGTTGTAACTGAGCACTTTCTGCAGCCATAACGATAGCCGTATCAATACCGATGACATGAAAGCAAGTTTGATTTACCACTTCTGGTATGACTGGATTTACTTTGCCAGGCATGATTGAGCTACCTGGCTGCATTTCTGGTAAACGATATTGCGCCAGTCCTGCACGGGGGCCTGACGACTGCAAACGCAAATCGTTTGCAATTTTAGACAGACGCGCAGCAAAAAGGCGTAAGTTGCCAGACAAATCGACATAAGCACTGGTATCTTGCGTAGCTTCCACTAAATCTTCAGCTATATAATAAGATCTGCCAGTGAGCTTTTGTAATGCCGCCGCACATGATTCTGAATAGCCAACAGGTGCATTCAAACCAGTACCAATCGCTGTACCACCCATATTAATTTCATGAAATAAAGTACGAGTTGATTCAATACGTACCATCTCTTTCTTAATCATCGTTGCAAAGGCATTGAACTCCTGACCTGCTGTCATCGGAACCGCATCTTGTAGATGAGTACGAC
>NZ_JBQSVM010000105.1:0-861 GCF_052376235.1 Psychrobacter sp. AOP7-A1-24
ACTACACCTGATTAAGAATCATATCGGCTGCTCTATCTGCAGTCATAATCGTCGGCGCATTCGTATTACCATTCATCAAAGAAGGCATTACGGAAGCATCAACAACACGCAATCCATCAACGCCTTTTACTCTCAATTGAGGGTCAACGACCGCCTCATCATCGCTACCCATCCTACAAGTCCCGATTGGGTGATATGCAATGACGGTTTCGTTTGTTAGTGCTATAGAAATTTCGTGTATTAGCATGTGTTGTGTCACTAACCCCACTCGTGATACTTTTTCTTGATAGCAATACGTCTAGCATCATGCTCCCCCCCAAATAAAGGCCGATCCCTGCCCTGATAAGAAAGGTAGGCCAACGAAATAAATACCAGTTGCTGACGTGACACCTCGGTATGCAGTGGGCGACCGACATCGTCCAGTACATCAACTTCTAACCAGTTGTAGTCATACTTAAAACCAGTGGCCAACGCTAGTGATGTTATTTTCACTAAAGTCTATTGATAAAGTTGGGTCGCTAATAGGTTCAGGTAACTCTAAAAACGCTCGTACTTCTGGATATTCAGGTAAATCTAGACCATTGTCTTCAACGTATTTATCTGCCCCATCCAAAGGCGCCAAATAGTTTTGTTCTGCTTCATTGACGTTGTCGAATAGATCATCCTTGAATGTTAAGGTGCCATTAGAAAATGACTTTGTTAGGCCTAATGAGTGAAACAATGTGCCAAGCCAGTCAGCAGAAATTGTCTATCCCGCTGCATGTATGTTTGTCTTCCGATGAAGAGATTGGCTGCTTGGGCGTTAGAAATATCTTACCTAAGTTACCAGATTTGATTAAGACACTAAGTTTTGCGTGATTG
>NZ_JBQSVM010000106.1:0-842 GCF_052376235.1 Psychrobacter sp. AOP7-A1-24
CTAGGGCGCGTCATCAATTAAGCCAAACGACACAAGAAACTAAGTGAATGGCACTAAGGAAATGACTGGCTAACTTATCATAGCGAGTGGCAATCGCACGATACTGCTTAATCTTGGCAAAGAAGTTCTCTATTAGGTGCCTCGCTTTATAAAGCTCTTTATCGAAGTCTCTTGGCTGCAGCCGATGACACTTAGATGGTATAACTGCATTACCTTGCACTGCTTTAATCGGTTCAATAACGCGGGCATCAGCATCGTAAGCTTTATCGGCAAGCCACGTTTGGCTAATACTGACATCAAGCAATTCATCTGAGCCACACAGGTCATGAGCTGCGCCACCTGTTAGATAAAAGCCAGTAGGATTGCCTAATGCATCTGTACGAGTATGTATTTTAGTCGTCAGTCCACCTTTGCTGCGTCCAATGGCTTGATCCCTTTTTTTCCAGCACTGTGCTGGTGGGCTTTAACAATCGTGGCATCTAGCATGGCATATTCGTCATCGGATTGTTCAGAGAGTTGATTAAAAACCTGCTCCCATACGCCTTTTTTTGACCAGCGACTAAAACGAGTATGAATCACTCTGAAGTCGCCAAAGCGTTCAGGTAGGTCACGCCAAGGTATGCCGGTCTTGTAACGGTACAGAACCGCTTCTACGAACAAGCGGTTATCCTTTGCAGTAACACCAACGTCACTTGGTTTACCAGGTAGAATGTCTTTAATTCTCTCCCATTGGTCATCACGTAGGGCATGTCGTCTTGTCATAGTCATTGAGCTCAAATTCCTAAATACGATCTAAGTATAGCTTATTCTGAAATATCTATGCTAATTGATGACACGCCCTA
>NZ_JBQSVM010000107.1:0-831 GCF_052376235.1 Psychrobacter sp. AOP7-A1-24
ACTGAATAACTGTATTGGTTATCTCATCTAATTTTAGATAATTTATCAGTCCAATACGGCTGTCTAAAATATCCATGTATATTTGACCAATATTACTTCCTAGTTTATTAAAAAGAATGCCATTACTTTTAATAAATTTTTCATACTCATTGATTTGCTGACATACGGTATGTGGTAGATAGACTAATCTGCCAATAGTGTCATCTTGCATCTCCTTATCGCTAATAAAGTAGACTCCAGTTCTGGTATCTATATTTGACAACCTGCCAAATGGCTCATTCACAGGTCGATAACCACTTGCAACAGACATCAAAATATATAGATAGTCCATAAAGCTGTTATTAAGACAAACCAATGAATCCAAGTCATTTAACTTTAAGTTTACAGTAGCGGCTTCTACTTTTTGTCTTAGTTTAACCACGATCTCTTCTAGTCTAAATTCATTAACAGCTAATGCGCTCCCTATAGTCTTATTCCAATAATCTGTTAATGTTTCATCGGGTAGCTCGAAAAGCATATATAGTTTAGTTTGATTTGGCTCATACTTATTTTCAAGTAGCCCTATCAAGTGATCCATATAGTCCCGTTGGCATCGAAATAAATCATATTGACTGACATTATAATAAGGTAGTGCTGAAAGGTGATGAACAGCACAGTTAGTTAGTACTTCTATAAGCGCTTTATCTATATTGGTTTGAGCTAAATAGTGAGGTAAATAGTTTTTAACCTTATTTATGCTCAGTCTTATTCCAAACTCTTTATTGAGTTTACGGAGATCCTCTTTTGCTTTTTCATGAATAGAGTCTCTTATTTTATCATCAGTACTTTCAA
>NZ_JBQSVM010000108.1:0-797 GCF_052376235.1 Psychrobacter sp. AOP7-A1-24
ATACAATGATGCTTTTAAGTTTTGTGAGTTAGCAGGGAGCACTGCTCGTTATGTCACAAGTCTTAGATAAAAATATTTGGAGAGGGTCCTTATTAGGGTATATTTCTATATAGGGAATAGACTCAAGCACCAGTGAAAACAGTTCAGCTTGAGAGGAAATATTTAGCTTGGCATAAGCATTTTTACGATGCATCTTGACCGTATCGAAAGAGATATCTAACTGTTTCGAGATGGTTTTTGAAGAGTGACCAAGCAATATATATTGAATCATATCTTGCTCACGCAATGTCAAAATAGATGTACCAAAATTCTTAATACCAGCTTGGAGTTGATTATGAAGTTTGACTTGTCTTTTACTACCTACTATTTGATGCTTGATGAAGTGCTTATTCAACGCGTTCAGGATAATAGAGGATAGGGAACGCAAAGACATTAATTCTTGGGTACTAAAACCACGATCGTCTTGTACCCTTGCGACCGAAAGACTAATTCTTAAGTCTTTATGGATATGAGCTATAAAGCAGACTTCATCTTTGCATTGCGTCATTGAGTAGTATAATTGGTAATACTCAGAAGTCAGAAACCCTTCAGGAACTAAGTCTAGCAGGTGATACGCCCCTTGAGGGGAGTCATCAAAGCACTTGATATAAAATGGATCAAGTAAATAAGCACCTGAAATCCAGTCACTAGTATTTATTTTACGAATAGACTCAGGGTAATTATCAAACAAACATTGAGGTTGTTGGTTTCTAGGTACAGAAAAAACGATAACAGATGCATCTGGTATGAAAAAATTT
>NZ_JBQSVM010000109.1:0-797 GCF_052376235.1 Psychrobacter sp. AOP7-A1-24
GACCATCAAAACGTAGATAGGCGTAGACGCCAAGCTGGTTATCAGAACGAAAAAACTAACAATATTGGAGTCCTGTAGAGAATTCATCTGCATCGATACAAGATGGTCTATAGTTATAATAGGATTCGGTATAGCCATAGTTTTGGTCAGTCCTACGAATAACAATAATATGCAGCCCATTACTACGCATAAAAGCATCAAAGGCAGACCGTAAAAGTTCCGTATGCTGAACCGTTGGGAAATTGTCGCATACAACTTAGGATGCTTATCTTTAAAATTAATGACACATTTATTTTGTCCAAAATTTCGTTGAATCTTCAAAATATAGTAAAAAAATTGAGTAAAGAACCTATGACCATAATGAATGGCTATATGATGTAAAATCAACAAGACTGTGACAACCAAAAAAACTAGAAAGCCTAACGCAAATAATGGCTGATTTTCTGGCGCAAATGATATCATCATCAAACCTCTTGTTTGTTGGCAACAGTAGATTAGATCTATTAAAGTTAAGACAATGCATGTCGTAGTATATGGTGTCTTAATTCTAGGAATAATTACACCCTATCTAACAAATTACGAAATCATGTAATAACTAATTCTCTCATCACTGTAGAAAAACAGGCTGGACCCTAACCTATTTTTTGGTCTTCAAAATATGTCTTTAATACTATCACTGACCGAATAGTCTGTCGGTTCGAATCCGGTTACACTTACCAGATTCAAAAAGCCATAAAAATAATTACTCTTATGGCTTTACTATTTTTTATATATTGAAGCTTCGACTTAGCTTTGAG
>NZ_JBQSVM010000110.1:0-765 GCF_052376235.1 Psychrobacter sp. AOP7-A1-24
TATATAAGTCTTTGACTCCCGCTAAATACAACCAGCCCTCATTCGTCCAGATATAGGTGATGTCGCTTACCCATGCTTGGTTAGGGCGACTGGTGTCAAACTTCTGATCGAGCACGTTTGGATAGACCAGCTTGTTGTGATTGGAGTCGGTGGTGACTTTAAAGCGCTTATGACGACGACATTTAATGCCGTGTTGCTCTTTGATGCTTCTTACCATATACAGGCTAATGTTATGGCCTTGCTCGCTTAGATGAGCATGCAGTCGATCTGCGCCATAACGTTCTTTCGTTTCATTGTGAGCCGCTTTAACCAGTAATTCAGACTGGTTGCGATGTATCTGTTGGTCGCTGAGATCACGACTTAGCCAGTCGTAATAGCTTGATGGCTTAACCCTTAACACACGGCACATAGTGGTGATGCGAAAGAGGAACTGGTTGTCTTTGATAAAGGCGTACCTGACTAACTGTTTCTCGCGAAGTACGCCGTCGCCTTTTTTAGTATTTCGCGTTCCTCTTCAGCCACTTTGAGCTGCCGCTTGAGCTGCTTTATTTCTTGAAGAGCACTCATAAGATCAGGATCGTATTGCTCTGTGCCAACAAGCTTGCCTTGATTGGCTTTGTTATACCAATTTGATAGCGTTTGCATGGCAATGCCAAGCTGCTTTGCAGTGGCTGAGATATTGCCATTATTGTCTGATATCTTCTTGACGGCCTCGGCTTTAAATTCGTCACTGTAGGTTCTTACTTTCTTGGTCATGATAAACTC
>NZ_JBQSVM010000111.1:0-639 GCF_052376235.1 Psychrobacter sp. AOP7-A1-24
GCACCATCATCATCGGTGGTGCTGAACTGGATGTCACTAACTGCACCATTGAAATTAGGTGCTGGGGTAAAGGTGACGGTGTCAGATTCCACTGCGCTTAGCGTGGTATTTGGGGTAATCTCGACCACTTGACCATCGGCACGGGTATAGCTTAATACGCCCTGCTCGCTTGGCGGCACTTGCAATACCGTGACACTCACCACGCTACCATCGATGTCATTACCAACAAGCGACACCGTCACTGCCGTGTCTTCATCAGTGTTCAGACTTTGGTCGTTAGCCGTTGGCGGCGTATTAACATCCGTCACACTCAAGGTCACGGTGGCAGGCGCTGAGTCTAGATCATCGTTGTCAGTGGCGATAAAGTCAATGGCATCTACCGCCCCATTGAAGTTCTCTGTTGGGGTAAACCGCACGCTGGCTGCCTCAGCAGCACTCAGCGGGGTACCCGCAACGACAGGCACACTATCCCCTAATGCATTGGTATAGCTTAGGACGCCTTGGGCAGGATCTGGCAAGGCGGTGATGCTGATGCTTGCAATGTCGCCATCCAGGTCACTGGCGATCAGCGGGACGGCAATCGCCTCGCCCTCTGGTGTGCTAATAGTGGCATCGGTTGCCACAGGCGCATCGTTCACA
>NZ_JBQSVM010000112.1:0-615 GCF_052376235.1 Psychrobacter sp. AOP7-A1-24
ATAAATTTTTTTGTGGATAAGTAAAAAATCATCACTTAAACAACGTATCTTGCCTAAGCAAATTTTTCCTCAGTAGCGGTTTTTTTGAGGACTAGATTAAGGACTAAATCCTCGCCTAGGTGTATTAGTTCTACTCACTTGATACTGATAGGTCTCTAAACCACCCTGTAGTGCTCTGTGTTGGCTTTCAGACAGCTCTTTGCCATATTGCTCAGTAAACGTCTCTAAAGTGGCTTTAAGAGCCTCTGAGTAGGTTTTACGCTGGGTTGTTGGTAAGGAGTTGACATCACGCAATGCAAGTTTGAGTTGCTCACAGGTTTCATTTAAGGTATCTGCTAAATGTTCTTTGGCAAGCCCTCTTGCCTCAGTTGGGTAGTTATCCTGATTGATGTAATCCGTTAATTCTTCTATATAGCTGAACGATGACATGGTGTCCCGAGTCATTCTCCCTACCTCTCCTGCGCTACCGCCCAGCTCGTCGATGTTACTGGTATTCAATGCCGCTCGTTTTTGATCGATATTGTCTCTGAAATCTGTAAAATGCTGAATCAGTGCCAGATACTGCTCACGTTCAGCGTTAGGATCACGCAACAGCTTGATGATGGATTTGTTGTT
>NZ_JBQSVM010000113.1:0-610 GCF_052376235.1 Psychrobacter sp. AOP7-A1-24
CAGCTCATGCAGTCCTTCATCGACACTGCCCTAGAAGCAGAAATGGAAGAGCATCTCGGCTACCCCAAGCATGAAAAGGCAGACAGGCCTAATAAGCGCAATGGGCACACTAAAAAGAGAGTCCGTAGCGACACAGGCGAGCTTGAGATCTCCACCCCAAGAGACCGCGACAGTAGCTTTGAGCCTGTACTTGTCAGTAAGCATCAAACCCGTATTTCAGGTCTTGATGACAAAATCATCAGCTTTTACGCCAAAGGTCAAACCACTACTGAGATTGTCGAAACCATCAAGGACATCTACGACGTCGACATCTCAAGCAGCTTGGTTTCCAGAGTCACTGACAACATCTTGGATGACATCACCGCTTGGCAGAACCGGCCACTGAGCAGTGTTTATCCTATCGTCTACTTAGACTGCATTGTCGTCAAAGTTCGTCAGGACAAGCAGATCATCAACAAAGCTATCTATCTGGCCTTAGGCGTTGCTCTTGATGGTAAAAAAGAGCTGCTTGGTATGTGGCTATCAGAGAACGAGGGCGCTAAATTCTGGCTTGGTGTTCTCACTGAGCTACAAAACCGCGGGGTTCAAGATATTCTTATTGCCTGTGTAG
>NZ_JBQSVM010000114.1:0-490 GCF_052376235.1 Psychrobacter sp. AOP7-A1-24
TCAAACATAATCATAAAGCGATTAAGAGCAGACGTCCAGTTACGAATCGGCATCGACCACTTCTTGGATGCCTGCTGTGTTGCTAGATATACCACTTTAAACGCTGCCTGATCAGAGGGAAATACCTTACGCTTATTCACCGCCGTTCGAATCACACTGTTTAGCGACTCTATCGCATTGGTGGTATAGATCACTCTTCTGATGTCTTTAGGATAACCAAAGAACACCGTTAAGCCCTCCCAGTTATTGCGCCAAGACTTGATGACATGCGGGTACTCTTTGCCCCATACTTCATCAAAGTGCTCAAGGTTGGCCTCTGCCATCTCAAGCGTATCAGCACCGTAGATGGCCTTTAAATCAGCTGCTACGGCCTTCTTGTCCGTCCAAGGTACGAACTTCATCGAATAGCGCACCATATGCACGATACACAGCTGAACCTGAGCGTTAGGGTAGACCGTATTGATGGCATCAGGGAAGCCTTTTAGGCCGT
>NZ_JBQSVM010000115.1:0-473 GCF_052376235.1 Psychrobacter sp. AOP7-A1-24
CAACAGATGAGAACCAGCAAATAGCGGACTTACTTATCAAACTGACCGATGAGAACAAGAACTGGGGCTTTGGCTTGTGCTTTTTAACCTTGCGTAATGTGCTAGGACTGCAGTACAACCATAAGCGGGTATATCGCATCTACTGCGAGCTTGAACTCAACCTTAGAATCAAACCTAAGCGTCGCATTAAACGTGCTAAACCAATACCATTAGCAGTACCTGATAGGATTAACCAAAGCTGGAGCATGGACTTTATGCACGACAGCTTAACTGATGGCCGCGGCTTTAGACTGTTCAATGTCATTGATGATTACAACCGTGAGGCACTCACCGTTGAAGTCGACTTCTCGCTACCGGCGCAAAGGGTCATACGCAGTCTTAATCAGCTTATTGAGTACCGAGGCAAACCTGTGCAGATAAGATGCGATAACGGCCCTGAATACATCAGTAATGCGCTCAAAGACTGGGCTGAG
>NZ_JBQSVM010000116.1:0-396 GCF_052376235.1 Psychrobacter sp. AOP7-A1-24
GATAATAATCAAACCACACCTGTCTTGGCGATTGATAGCCCAAACCCTTTTGAATCCTCGTCTGGTTGTAGTACAGCTCGATATAACTGATAATATCATTGATCGCTGCAAATCTAGTCTTATAATCCTGATGATATACCAGCTCATTCTTTAATGTGCCCCAGAAGCTTTCTATCGGAGCGTTATCGAAACAGTTGCCTTTGCCGCTCATTGAGCCTATAAATTGATGCTGCTTAATGGTCTTGTGGTAGGCGTGACTGCAATACTGACTGCCTCTGTCTGAATGAACGATTAGCCCTTTGCTTGGACGTTTATTCTTGATGGCCATATTTAGTGCTTTGCAAACTAAATCTGCGGTCATACGCTTGTTAATAGCGTAACCGACAAGCTCTTTGG
>NZ_JBQSVM010000117.1:0-362 GCF_052376235.1 Psychrobacter sp. AOP7-A1-24
CGTTCATTTAGATGACAATGATGCGGTATGGGTAGATAATAGGTGGCAGATGGAATAGTATCTGGCTGGGCTTAGATGACAGCAAGTTAAAAAGCAAATGAGGATATAAACCGATGTTAATTATCAAACTGACTGATAGCAAAGAAACTTTAGATGATATCGAGAAAATATGTCTATATCTAACCACACATAAAAAATTATTGCCTTTACTAACTACGGAAGAAGACCACGACCTTGCTTATATCTTAAAGCCGACGTTTAAAGCGGATCATAACGAATCTGAAAAGAAAGCGCACTGGGAAAAACTCTTTAATGAGTTTACGCTAGCTGATAGTAATGGCGATGAACTGCGTTTTTATAGA
>NZ_JBQSVM010000118.1:0-334 GCF_052376235.1 Psychrobacter sp. AOP7-A1-24
TAGACATAGCAGCCTTGGTTAATATGAAGCTTTAGAGATGACTTTATCATTATTCGTAGTAGATTTTATAAAGAAATCCCAAGCTTCACTATAAACCGATAAAGCTTTTTTCATATTCAACTTAAAAATCGTATTTTGCCATTACTTCTATTTGTTGACCTGCTGGCATCCACGGGAACGTCGCAACATCTTGATTTCTCCACTCAATACCCAAGTCTAAATCTGGCAAATACTCATATATCAGATTGGCGCTTTTTACGTTTGCAGAGCTGTCTGCAGCATCGTCTACATTTACCTCACCATAACGCAAATTGCCACGTAGTTTTTGAGTAAA
>NZ_JBQSVM010000119.1:0-326 GCF_052376235.1 Psychrobacter sp. AOP7-A1-24
TCATGGCATCCTGTAGAATATCGGACTTAAGACATTCGTCAGCATACATCTTCTTAAGACGTGCATTTTCAACTTCAAGTTCTTTTAAGCGCGCAATTAAAGAGGCATCCATGCCGCCATACTTTGAGCGCCAGTTGTAAAAGGTACTTTGGCTGATGTTATGCTCGCGGCACAGCTCAGTGATAGGAACGCCTTGTTCGGCTTGTTTTAGGATGTTGACGATTTGGTTGTCGCTAAAGCGTGTCTTTTTCATAGGATTCTCCTGCTGGTGTATTTTAGCAGTTAATCTCTATTTGTAAGTGTTCTTATTTATTGGGGGGATTACC
>NZ_JBQSVM010000120.1:0-223 GCF_052376235.1 Psychrobacter sp. AOP7-A1-24
TATATTGCAAATATAATATCAATTTTTGCTTTAGAAAAACTTTAAGAAGTGTTAATCCTTATTGCGTCTTCTACTAAAAAATCATATGTATCGTCTTTAAAATCGGCCCTAGAGATAGCTTTACATTCATTCTAAAATAATATTTTCGTTCTTAATATTGCCTCATATGCGTACGCTATTTTTAAGAATAGAGCTAATATTCTCTGTCTTTTATTCAATCATA
>NZ_JBQSVM010000121.1:0-209 GCF_052376235.1 Psychrobacter sp. AOP7-A1-24
CAGCAAGGTATCATCTTAAGCTATATTGAACCTGGCAATCCACAGCAAAATGCGTATGTAGAGCGCTTTAACAGAACCATGAGATATGATTGGTTAAATCAGGAGCTGTTTGATAATCTAGAGCAGGTACGCGCACAAGCAGAAAACTGGTTATACCATTATAATCATAAGCGCCCAAACATGGGCAATGGCGGTTTTACACCGATACA
>NZ_JBQSVM010000122.1:0-208 GCF_052376235.1 Psychrobacter sp. AOP7-A1-24
CTGATTTGCCCCTTGATACTTCGTGTCAAGGGGCTTTTCTTTGTCTGTGAGAAAAGTGCCATGTGATATTATTGATAACTACTTTTGTATTTAGGAGTATGCTATGGGCGTTTCACTCTACTATACCGCTGAGCGTACGACGCTTTTGACTGAGCAGGAGCAAGAAGCTGTTACGCTCATCGTTGATACATATAATGATCGCTTTGAG